>NZ_CAMHWH010000012.1:0-56674 GCF_946188685.1 Streptococcus mitis | reverse complement strand
AAAAGGACTCAGTCCTGTGCAATACAGAACTAAATCCTTCGGATAAATTAATTGTCTAACTTTTTGGGGTCAGTACACAGTTATGTAACTGCTTTTTTGAGGGGTGTTCTATATATTGACATGCGATTTTGTATTTGCTACAATCAGCTATGGAGGATAAGTCTAATGAAAATCATAAAAAAATTGATGCAAATTGCATTAGCAGTCTTTTTCTTCGGTTTGCTAGCAACAAGTGCAGTACTGGCGGATACTACAGGTGGACAGTTTGTTGATAAAGATAATAGAAAATATTATATAAAAGATGACCATAAAGCAATCTATTGGCATAAAATAGACGGTAAAACCTACTATTTTGGTGATAGTGGAGAAATGGTAGTTGGTTGGCAATACTTAGAAATCCCTGGGACAGGTTATCGTGATGATTTATTTGATAATCGACCAGTTTTTGAAATTGCCCTTCAACCGAAGTGGTACTACTTTGGACAAGATGGTGTCCTACAAGAATTTGTTGGATGGAAACAATTAGAAGTTAAGGATTCGTTAAATGTTGGTAAAAAACATGGTGAGAGCTTTGAAGGCTCAGAAGTTCTTAAATTAGCAAATTATTACTTTGCTCAAGACCATTCTTTAAAAACAGGTTGGCTTTATGATCAGTCTAACTGGTATTACCTAGCAAAAATAGGTTCTTTAGGAAAAGACTACCTTGGTGGTGAAAGACGTGCTGGCTGGACCAATGATAACTCAACTTGGTACTATTTAGATCCAACAACTGGTATCATGCAAACTGGTTGGAAACAACTTGGCAATAAGTGGTACTACCTCCGTTCATCAGGAGCAATGGCAACTGGTTGGTATCAGGAAGGCTCAACTTGGTATTATTTAGACGAGCCAAATGGCAATATGAAAACTGGCTGGCAATACCTCGGTAACAAGTGGTATTATCTCCGTTCATCAGGAGCTATGGTCACTGGTTGGTTCCAGGTCCATGGCAAATGGTACTACGCTTATAGTTCAGGTGCTTTGGAAGTGAATACGACTGTAGATGGCTATTCTGTCAACTATAATGGCGAATGGGTTCAATAATGAAAGAGGCGATTGTGAAGGAAACAATCGCTTTTTTTGTGAAAATATAATAAAATAGATAGGAAAGAATAAATACTTGTATGAAAAATGGGACGGCTTTTTCGTCTAGCAAAAGGGAAAAATGACAAAAAAAGTTGGTGTCGGTCAGGCACATAGTAAGATTATTTTAATAGGGGAGCATGCGGTCGTTTACGGCTATCCTGCTATTTCCTTGCCTCTTTTGGAGGTGGAGGTGACTTGTAAGGTAGTTCCTGCTGACAGATCTTGGCGCCTTTATGAGGAAGATACCTTGTCCATGGCAGTTTATGCTTCGTTGGAGTATTTGGATATCAAAGAAGCCTGCATTCGTTGCGAGATTGACTCGGCTATCCCTGAGAAACGGGGAATGGGTTCGTCAGCGGCTATCAGCATAGCGGCCATTCGTGCGGTATTTGACTACTATCAAGTCGACCTGCCTCATGATGTACTAGAAATCTTGGTCAATCGAGCTGAGATGATTGCCCATATGAATCCTAGTGGTTTGGATGCTAAGACCTGTCTCAGTGACCAACCTATTCGCTATATTAAGAATGTAGGATTTACAGAGCTTGAGATGGCTCTATCAGCCTATTTAGTGATTGCAGATACGGGCGTTTATGGTCACACTCGTGAAGCCATCCAAGTGGTTCAAAGTAAAGGGAAAGATGCCCTACCGTTTTTGCATGCCTTGGGAGAATTGACTCAGCAGGCAGAAGATGCAATTAGAGGAAAAGATGCTGAAGGACTGGGGAAAATCCTCAGTCAAGCGCATTTACACTTAAAAGAAATTGGTGTTAGTAGCCCTGAGGCAGACTCTTTGGTTGAAACGGCTCTTAACCATGGTGTTTTAGGTGCCAAGATGAGCGGTGGTGGGCTAGGAGGCTGTATTATCGCCTTGACAACCAATTTGACTCAAGCTCAAAAACTAGCAGAAAGATTAGAAGAGAAAGGAGCTGTTCAGACATGGATCGAGAGCCTGTAACAGTACGTTCCTACGCAAATATTGCTATTATCAAATATTGGGGAAAGAAAAAAGAGAAAGAGATGGTTCCTGCTACTAGCAGTATTTCTCTGACTTTGGAAAATATGTACACAGAGACGACCTTGTCGCCGCTACCGACAGATGCTACTGCTGATGCCTTTTATATCAATGGTCAGCTACAAAATGAGGCTGAGCATGCCAAGATGAGCAAGATTATTGACCGTTACCGTCCAGCTGGTGAGGGTTTTGTTCGTATTGATACTCAAAATAATATGCCTACGGCAGCGGGCCTATCTTCAAGCTCTAGTGGTTTGTCCGCCTTGGTCAAGGCTTGTAATGCTTATTTCAAGCTTGGTTTGGATAGAAGTCAGTTAGCACAGGAGGCTAAGTTTGCCTCAGGATCTTCTTCTCGGAGTTTTTATGGACCGCTAGGTGCCTGGGATAAGGATAGTGGGGAGATTTACCCTGTAGAGACAGACTTGAAATTAGCTATGATTATGTTGGTGCTAGAGGATAAGAAAAAACCAATCTCCAGTCGTGATGGAATGAAACTTTGTGTGGAAACCTCGACGACTTTTGATGACTGGGTGCGTCAGTCTGAGAAAGACTATCAGGATATGCTGGTTTATCTCAAGGAAAATGACTTTGCCAAGGTTGGGGAATTGACTGAGAAAAATGCCCTGGCTATGCACGCTACGACCAAAACAGCATCACCAGCCTTTTCTTATCTGACGGATGCATCTTATGAAGCTATGGACTTTGTCCGCCAGCTTCGTCAGCAAGGAGAAGCTTGCTACTTTACCATGGATGCTGGTCCCAATGTTAAGGTCCTTTGTCAGGAGAAAGATTTGGAGCATTTGTCAGAAATCTTCGGTCAACGTTATCGCTTGATTGTGTCAAAAACAAAGGATTTGAGCCAAGATGATTGCTGTTAAAACTTGTGGAAAACTCTATTGGGCAGGTGAATATGCTATTTTAGAGCCAGGGCAGTTAGCCTTGATAAAGGATATTCCCATCTATATGAAGGGCGAGATTGCTTTTTCTGAGAACTATCGTATCTACTCAGACATGTTTGATTTCGTAGTGGACTTGACGCCAAATCCTGCCTACAGCTTGATTCAAGAAACAATTGCTCTAGTGGAAGATTTCCTGACTTATCGAGGTCAAACTTTAAGACCTTTTTCTCTAGAAATCCGTGGCAAAATGGAACGAGAAGGCAAAAAGTTTGGTCTGGGTTCTAGCGGTAGTGTCGTTATCTTGGTGATCAAGGCCTTGTTGGCTCTATATGATATTACGGTTGATCAGGAACTCTTGTTCAAGCTGGCTAGCGCTGTCTTGCTCAAGCGAGGAGACAATGGTTCCATGGGAGACCTTGCCTGTATTGTGGCAGAGGATTTGGTTCTCTACCGGTCATTTGATCGCCAAAAGGTGGCAACTTGGTTGGAAGAAGAAAACTTGGCGACAGTTTTGGAGCATGATTGGAGCTTTTCAATTTCACACGTACAACCTGCCCTAGAATGTGATTTCCTAGTGGGCTGGACCAAGGAAGTAGCTGTGTCTAGTAACATGGTTCAGCAAATCAAGCAAAATATCAATCAGAATTTTTTAACTTCCTCAAAAGCAACGGTGACTGCTTTGGTAGAAGCTTTAGAACAAGGAAAAGCAGAAAAAATTATCGAGCAAGTAGAAGTGGCAAGCAAGCTTTTAGAAGGCTTGAGCGCAGATATTTACACACCTTCGCTTAGACAGTTGAAAGAAGCCAGTCAAGATTTGCAGGCTGTTGCCAAGAGTAGCGGTGCTGGTGGTGGTGACTGTGGCATTGCCTTGAGTTTTGATGAGCAATCAACTGAAACCCTAAAAAACCGTTGGGCCGATCTGGGGATTGAGCTCTTATACCAAGAAAGGATAGGACATGACGACAAATCGTAAGGATGAGCACATCCGCTATGCCCTTGAGCAGAAAAGTTCCTATAATAGCTTTGATGAGGTGGAGTTGATTCATTCTTCCTTGCCTCTTTACGATCTGGATGAAATCGATCTTTCGACAGAATTTGCTGGTCGAAAGTGGGATTTTCCTTTTTATATCAATGCCATGACAGGTGGGAGTGAAAAAGGTAAAGAAATCAATCAAAAACTAGCTCAGGTGGCGGAAGCCTGTGGTATTTTATTTGTAACGGGTTCTTATAGCGCAGCCCTCAAAGATCCAGCAGATGACTCTTTTTCTGTCAAGTCTGATCATCCAAATCTCCTTCTTGGAACCAATATTGGATTGGACAAGCCTGTCGAGTTAGGACTTCAGACTGTAGAAGAGATGAATCCCCTTCTCCTGCAAGTGCATGTCAATGTTATGCAGGAATTACTCATGCCCGAGGGAGAAAGGAAGTTCAGAAGCTGGCAATCGCATCTGGCAGATTATAGCAAGCAAATCCCCGTTCCGATTGTCCTAAAGGAAGTGGGCTTTGGAATGGATGTGAAGAGCATCGAAAGAGCCTATGAACTGGGTGTTCGTACAGTGGATATATCAGGTCGTGGTGGTACCAGCTTTGCTTATATCGAAAACCGCCGCAGTGGCCAACGTGATTACCTCAATCAATGGGGACAGTCTACTATGCAAGCCCTTCTCAATGCTCAAGAATGGAAAGACAAGGTCGAACTCTTGATCAGTGGAGGCGTTCGAAATCCGCTGGATATGATTAAGTGCTTGGTCTTTGGAGCCAAGGCTGTAGGACTGTCTCGAACGGTTCTAGAATTGGTTGAAAGCTACACAGTTGAAGAAGTGATTGGCATTGTCCAAGGCTGGAAAGATGATCTACGCTTGATCATGTGTGCCCTTAATTGTGCCACCATAGCAGATCTGCAAAAAGTAGACTATCTTCTTTATGGAAAATTAAAAGAAGCAAAGGAACGGATGAAAAAGGCGTAACCATCGCCTTTTTTCCATCTTCAGACCGAGGTGACTTTTTTGAATTGTGATAAAATAGAAGGGAGAGGATGAACCTATGAGAAAATTTAAAATCTTTTTATTTATCGAAGCCTGTCTTTTGACGGGAGCTCTGATTTTGATGGTGTCAGAGCATTTTTCACGTTTTCTGCTGATTCTATTCCTCTTTTTACTTTTGATTCGCTATTATACTGGTAAAGAGGGCAATAACCTTCTTTTGGTTGCGGCAACCATTCTCTTCTTTTTCATCGTCATGCTCAACCCCTTTGTGATTTTAGCTATTTTTGTTGCGGTCATATACAGCCTCTTTCTTCTTTATCCGATGATGAACCAGGAAAAAGAGCAGACCAATTTGGTTTTTGAAGAGGTGGTAACGGTTAAGAAGGAGAAAAATCGTTGGTTTGGCAATCTCCATCATTTTTCAAGCTACCAGACTTGCCAGTTTGATGATATCAATCTCTTTCGTCTCATGGGCAAGGATACCATTCATCTGGAGAGGGTCATCCTAACCAATCATGATAATGTCATTATTCTCAGAAAGATGGTAGGAACAACCAAAATCATTGTACCTGTAGATGTGGAAGTCAGTCTCAGCGTTAATTGTCTCTATGGTGATTTGACTTTTTTCAACCAGCCCAAGCGAGCCCTCCGCAATGAACACTATCATCAAGAAACAAGAGACTATCTTAAGAGTAACAAGAGTGTCAAGATTTTCTTGACCACTATGATTGGCGATGTGGAGGTGGTCAGAGGATGAAAAAACAAGCTTATGTTATCATTGCCCTCACCTCCTTCCTGTTTGTCTTATTTCTCTCCCACAGCTTGTTGGAAATTCTTGATTTTGACTGGTCTATTTTCCTGCATAATGTTGAAAAAACAGAAAAATTTGTCTTTTTGTTGTTGGTATTCAGCTTGTCCATGACCTGTCTTTTAGCCCTGTTTTGGCGAGGTGTGGAAGAGCTTTCTCTAAGAAAAATTCAGGTCAATCTCAAGCGTTTGTTGGCAGGGCAAGAAGTGGTTCAGGTTGCAGATCCAGATTTGGATGCCAGTTTCAAGTCCTTGTCAGGGAAACTTAACCTCTTGACAGAGGCTCTTCAAAAAGCTGAAAATCACAGTCTTACTCAGGAAGAGGAAATCATCGAGAAAGAACGAAAGCGGATTGCTCGGGATTTGCACGATACGGTTAGTCAGGAGTTGTTTGCGGCCCACATGATTTTGTCAGGTGTCAGCCAGCAGGCTTTGAAACTGGATAGAGAAAAGATGCAGACCCAGTTGCAGAGTGTCACAGCCATTTTAGAAACAGCTCAGAAGGACTTGAGAGTCTTGCTCCTGCATTTGCGCCCAGTTGAATTGGAACAGAAGAGCTTGATAGAAGGGATTCAAATTCTTCTAAAAGAGCTTGAGGACAAGAGTGATCTCAAGGTTAGTCTTAAGCAAAATGTATCTAAATTGCCTAAGAAAATCGAGGAGCATATCTTCCGTATTCTGCAAGAATTGATCAGCAATACCCTCCGCCATGCCCAGGCCTCTTGTCTGGATGTCTATCTCTATCAGACGGATCTTGAATTGCAGCTGAAGGTGGTGGACAATGGGATTGGTTTCCAGTTAGGGAGTTTAGACGACTTGAGTTATGGACTGCGGAATATCAAGGAGCGAGTCGAAGATATGGCAGGAACGGTTCAACTCTTGACAGCTCCCAAGCAAGGTCTGGCGGTTGATATCCGTATTCCCCTGTTAGATAATGAGTTATAAAGGAGTAGAGATGAAAATTTTACTAGTAGATGACCATGAAATGGTCCGATTGGGCTTGAAAAGCTACTTTGACCTCCAAGATGATGTAGAAGTTGTAGGTGAGGCTGCCAACGGATCTCAAGGCATTGACTTGGCCTTGGAACTGCGTCCAGATGTCATTGTCATGGATATCGTCATGCCTGAGATGAATGGAATTGACGCGACCTTGGCCATCCTCAAAGAATGGCCTGAAGCCAAGATTTTGATTGTGACCTCTTACTTAGACAATGAAAAAATCATGCCTGTCTTAAATGCTGGTGCTAGGGGCTATATGCTCAAGACTTCAAGTGCGGATGAATTGCTGCACGCTGTTCGTAAGGTAGCTACTGGGGAGCTGGCCATTGAGCAAGAGGTCAGTAAGAAGGTCGAATACCACCGCAATCATATAGAACTACATGAGGACTTAACTGCGCGTGAGCGAGATGTGCTTCAACTCATCGCCAAGGGCTACGAAAATCAGCGCATCGCAGACGAACTGTTTATCTCTCTCAAGACGGTCAAGACCCATGTGTCCAATATCCTAGCCAAACTTGAAGTCAGCGATCGTACCCAGGCGGCTGTCTATGCCTTTCAGCACCACTTGGTGGGTCATGAAGACTTTTAATAGTTATGTAAAAATAATATTGGAGAAGTAGCTGAACTTAGTATCAAAGAAGCAAGCAAGTACCTCTAGCACGATAAAATATTTTTTTCACAATATTTTATGTTATTTGTTGACATTCATTTTATAGGGGAGTAAAATGAAGCTAAAGATAACTAAAGTAATGTAGTATTTATCAAAGGATATATAAAATCCAAAAGGAGGTTAGAATCATGTCTCCGTAAATTATCAAAATAAGGTCACTAGAGCGTTAAGGAATTTTGAAGAAAGGATTTTTGTCATGAAAAAATATATTACTTATGCTGCTTTATTACTTACTTCAGGCGCTTTACTATCAACTACTTATGTAGTTAGTGCAGAAACTACAACGTCTACCACTAAAGTGACTACATCACAAACAACTTCACAGTATACAAGCGAGAAAGAAGCAATTGATCAACTTGTTAAAGAAGGTAAAATTAAGGTTGAAGATGCAGAAAAAGTTAAGTTGGTAGGATTTTCTCCTAGAGAATTAACGCAAGTAGAAGGCAATCAAGAAAAAATAGCATTTAATCAAAATAGAGATGATAAAGGAACCTGGATGCAAACAGATGGTCGCTGGTGGTTCAAATATACTTCAGGTGGGTATGCTAAACATTGGGAATTGTTAGATGAGAAATGGTATTATTTTGATGATCAAGGTTGGATGAAATCAAATGAGTGGATTAACCCAGATGGTAATTGGTACTATCTTTCAAATGATGGAGCTATGCTAACCGATTACAATAGAGTTAATGGAAAACCTTATTTCTTCAGATCTAACGGTGTTTGCGTAGAAAATAAGGGGCAGGCAATTGCTGAATATGCAGAAACCTTTATAGGTTCATTACCTTATCAATATGGAGCAGCTACATTAAATAAGAGTATCGGTGCTGATTGTTCTGGATTCACTCAAGCAATTCATGCCTGCTTTGATATTTATATTGGTAGAACAACTGGAGAACAAGCTGAAGGAGGGAAATTTATATATAGTGGTTCACAACTTCCTGGAGATTTAATATTGTACAATGGCGACCAAGGTTCAAATCAACATGTAGGTATCTACGTTGGAGGTGGAAAAGTTGTTCATGCTCCAGATAGAGGTCAATATGTTTCTTATATGAATCAATACGGAATGGATCAAAATACAATCCGTAGATATTGGTAATATTGTCTAATTTTTTACAATATTATTGGTTTTGGCTATGAAAAGTATTAGAATATAGCTAAATAAAGAGGTAAGTCCTCTTATAGCTATTCAATATAGGAGGAAATGGCTATGAAAAAATCTAAACTACTTACACTTGGTTTACTTGCAGGTGCTGGTCTACTTTTATCTATCAACCAAGCACAGGCTGCAGATACTTGGGTTAAAAATGGTGCTGACTGGAATCTTTCACAAGATGGCAGTCTAGCTAAGGATAAATGGGTACAAAATGCTGGTTCTTGGTACCACTTCGATAGCGCTGGTAAAATGCAGACAGGTTGGCTCAAAGAAGGCAATACATGGTATTCACTAGCAGATAGTGGCGCTATGCGTACTGGCTGGTACAAGGAAGGTAACACATGGTACTCACTAGCAGATAGTGGCGCCATGCGTACAGGTTGGTACAAAGAAGGATCTACATGGTACTATCTTCATTTTAGTGGTTCTATGATGACAGGTTGGGTGTTCATAGGTGGTAATTGGTATTATTTTGAACAATCAGGTGCAATGGCCTCTGATAGAGTTGTAAATTCTAGTGATGGGACAGGCTATATTCTCGGCAAGGATGGCCATATGTTCACTTTACGAAATAGCCCTTATAAAAATGGTGACATTGTTCGTTTAGGTGATGGATATGAATATCTGATTACAGCAAAATTTGACGGAAATAACTTTACTGATGTTATCGTGGATAAAAACACTTGGTATATCAAACCTGAGTTCAAGAAGTTTTCCGACAAATATGGGGATCAAGTTTCCAATACGATGTTGGCTTTAGTGGATAATAAAGAAGAAGGACAAGAAATTGATCCTAAAGCTGTTATTCGAAATTTCCAAAATCTACCAGGTCGATATTATTTTGGAGCAGATGGTCGTAGAGTGACACCACTTCCAGAGATGACAACTAGATCAGAAATCAAAAAAGTTGGCAATGATCTTTATCTAGAAGACCCAGGTGTACGACTTAGACTATCTGCTCACTTCACAATCAATAACAATAAACTATACTATTTAGATAATGGACAAGGTAAGCTCAAAACAGGTTACTTTGTACTGATTGATGATGGTATGGCTACAACCCACTATCATTTCCTTGTATATGCAGACCAATCTGGTGAGGTTCTTAAGATGAAACGCTTGCCATCAAGATTTTCAGATTATTTTGACAAAGAAATCGATGGTTTCTATGGTCAAAAAATTAAGATTACACAGCCAAATAAGTATGAATATTACAAGGTTCTTGTGGTTAAATAATACAAAACGAATCGCCTAATGAGGGATGTGTGGGCGATTCGTTTTTTACTGTAATCAGCCATCATTAAGCATCTTTTATAAGATTATATTCGAAATCTAAAGAAAATCAAGAAGAAACCGTACTTCCAGCATCATTGAAAAGCACATTCATTACTTGAAAAAAGTCGCTCATTTATGTTATAATAGACTGTATTTAAAAAATTTTAAGGAGAAATGACAGAATGTCTGTATCATTTGAAAACAAAGAAACAAACCGTGGTGTCTTGACTTTCACTATCTCTCAAGACCAAATCAAACCAGAATTGGATCGTGTCTTCAACTCAGTGAAGAAATCTCTTAATGTTCCAGGTTTCCGTAAAGGTCACCTTCCACGCCCTATCTTCGACAAAAAATTTGGTGAAGAGTCACTTTACCAAGACGTTATGAACGCTCTTTTGCCAAATGCTTATGAAGCAGCTGTAAAAGAAGCTGGTCTTGAAGTGGTTGCTCAACCAAAAATTGATGTAACTTCAATGGAAAAAGGTCAAGACTGGGTTATCACTGCTGAAGTCGTTACAAAACCTGAAGTAAAATTGGGTGACTACAAAAACCTTGAAGTATCAGTTGATGTAGAAAAAGAAGTGACTGATGCTGACGTTGAAGAGCGTATCGAACGCGAACGCAACAACTTGGCTGAATTGGTTATCAAGGAAGCTGCTGCTGAAAACGGCGACACTGTTGTTATCGACTTCGTTGGTTCTATCGACGGTGTTGAATTTGACGGTGGAAAAGGTGAAAACTTCTCACTTGGACTTGGTTCAGGTCAATTCATCCCTGGTTTCGAAGACCAATTGGTAGGTCACTCAGCTGGCGAAACTGTTGATGTTATCGTAACATTCCCAGAAGACTACCAAGCAGAAGACCTTGCAGGTAAAGAAGCTAAATTCGTGACAACTATCCACGAAGTAAAAGCAAAAGAAGTTCCAGCTCTTGACGATGAGCTTGCAAAAGACATCGACGAAGAAGTTGAAACACTTGCTGAATTGAAAGAAAAATACCGCAAGGAATTGGCTGCTGCTAAAGAAGAAGCTTACAAAGATGCAGTAGAAGGTGCAGCAATTGATAAAGCTGTAGAAAACGCTGAAATCGTAGAACTTCCAGAAGAAATGATCCACGAAGAAGTTCACCGTTCAGTAAACGAATTCCTTGGAAACTTGCAACGTCAAGGTATCAATCCTGACATGTACTTCCAAATCACTGGAACTACTCAAGAAGACCTTCACAAACAATATGAGGCAGAAGCTGAGTCACGTACTAAGACTAACCTTGTTATCGAAGCAGTTGCGAAAGCTGAAGGATTTGACGCTTCAGAAGAAGAAATCCAAAAAGAAGTTGAGCAATTGGCAACAGACTACAACATGGAAGTGGCTCAAGTACAAAGCTTGCTTTCAGCTGATATGTTGAAACACGATATCACAATCAAAAAAGCTGTTGAATTGATCACAAGCACAGCAACAGTTAAATAATCTTATACTCTTCGAAAATCTCTTCAAACCACGTCAGCGTCGCCTTACCGTACTCAACTACAGCTTGCGGCTAGCTTCCTAGTTTGCTCTTTGATTTTCATTGAGATTAATAAACAAAAATCCCACCTGACTAGGTGGGTTTTCTTATCCACTATTTTCCAAAAATCTCTTTGAGGTCTGCGTCTGTAATCCCAATCATGGCGGGGATGCTGTCCCAGTTTTCTTCTGTCAGGATGTAGGATTGTTCAGAGGTACTTGATGTTGCAGTTTCAGAGACAGCTGGTTGCTTTTCTTCAACATTCTCCAATAAATCACTGAAGCGTTCAATCAGATAGGTTTTTCGGGCAGTTCCAATGTGTTGGGTGGCATAATCGAAGGCCTGTAATTCGCCTAGTAAGATAAGCTTGCTTTTGGCGCGTGTAATGGCTGTATAGATGAGATTGCGCTCCAGCATACGCCTACTAGCACTGGTGATAGGTAGGATAACAACAGGGAACTCACTTCCCTGAGACTTATGGATACTCATGGCATAGGCCAGGCGAATCTTGTACCATTCGTTACGTGGATAAGAGACCTCGTTGCCATCAAAATCAATGACAATTTCATCTTGTTTCGACTCGGTGTATTTACCAGGAATCAGGTCTGTGATGGCTCCTAAATCTCCATTAAAGACATTGATTTCAGCATCGTTGACCAAGTGAATGACCTTATCTCCCTTACGATAGTGGCACTGGGGAGCTTCAAAACTGACTTGGTCTTTTTGTGGTGGGTTCAGGAGGTCTTGCATGAGTTGGTTGATGGCATCAATCCCTGCCGTCCCTCGGTACATGGGGGCCAGAACCTGAATATCACGTGCAGAAATACCACTTCTGAGGGCAGCGCCTAAGATCTTTTCAATGGTAGCAGGAATATGTTCGCTAGCAATTTCAAAGTAGGAACGGTCTGCTTTTTTCTGGGTGAAATCAGCTGGCAAGATACCCTGTCGAATCTGACTAGCTAGGGTGACGATGGTTGATTCTTCGCTTTGTCGATAAATTTTTTCCAAGCGAGTCTGAGGAATCAAAGGAATATGAAGCAGATCCGCTAGAACCTGTCCAGGACTGACAGAAGGCAGCTGATCGCTGTCGCCCACGATGAGGATTTTACTGTTAGAAGAGATGTTGGAGAAGAGTTGATTGGCCAGCCAAGTATCCACCATAGAAAATTCATCCACGATGATAAAGTCGGCATCCAGATAATCTTCCAGATGACTGGTATCATCATCACCTGTCATTCCTAAATGGCGGTGTATGGTCGCGCTAGGCAAGCCTGTCAATTCATTCATACGCCGAGCTGCTCGACCAGTTGGAGCAGCCAGAAGAATCGGCAGGTTGCTTTTTTTCCTGAGGTCAAGTCCTTCTAAGAGGGCATAAACACCGATGATACCATTAATAACAGTTGTCTTACCAGTACCAGGCCCACCTGTCAGAATAAAGACCTTGTTCTGGATAGCGTCGCAGATAGCTTGTTTTTGAATACTATCATACTCAATCTCCAAATCTTCTTCGACAGTAGCGATATGTTTTTGAATGGTTTTTAAATCATGACTCTTCTGTTTTCCTTTTTCAAGGATACGGACCAAGTGACTGCGGATGCCTTCCTCAGCGAAAAAGAGGCTATTGTCAAAGATTTTGGTATCAATCTGCTGAACCTTGTCTTCTTCAATCAGGTAGGAGAGTTCTTGGGCCACTTGGCTGGGATCCAGTTCCACGGGGCGGGAAGATTCAAGGAGAGTAAGGGTTTGTTCTAGCAGATCTCGTGCTTCAACATAGGTATCCCCTGTTTCCATACAGGCCTGAAAAAGACTGTGAACTAGACCGGCCCGGAAGCGTTCAGGAGCCTGACTTTCGATGCCTAGTTCCTCCGCTAATTGGTCAGCAATAGTAAAGCCTAAACCCTTGATATCCTCGACCAGCTGGTAGGGATAATTTTCAACTACATCAAGGGTTTCTTCCTTGTAAAAGTCTTGAATCTGGAAGGCTAGTTTATTGGGAATGCCGTAGTTGGCTAGTTTGGCCAAGACCATCTCTGTTCCGTAGTTGAGGCGGAGAGTGGAGACGAAAGCCTCGCGATTTTTGGCAGAGAGTCCTGCGATGCCTTCTAGCTTTTCTGGGTGTTGCAGAATTTCGTCAATGGTATTTTCGCCATAGGTATCCACGATTTTCTGAGCTGTCTTGAGACCAATCCCTTTGAAATGGCTACTTGAAAAGTACTTAACCAGCCCCTTGCTAGTTGGTTTTGCTCGTTCATACCGGCTGATTTGCAGTTGTTCCCCATACTTGGAGTGCTGGACAATTTGTCCCCAAAAAGTATAGTCTTCTCCCTCAATCACATCAGCCATGGTACCGGTGACAATGATTTCAAAATCATCAAACTCCTCTGCGTCCGTATCGTCGATTTCTAGGAGGAGGATACGATAAAAATTGCTAGGATTTTCAAAAATAATCCGTTCAATGGTTCCTGAAAAATAAACTTCCATAAAATTCCTTTGCATGAATAGGTGAGAGTTGGGGTTGTTTTAGTAAGTTAGAAAGTTAACAATTACTTCTCACGATAGAAGAAGAGGCTGAGATTCTTGCTTCTCGGCCTCTTAGGTTTCTTAAAATGTTCCGATACGGGTGATTGGCCAGAAGCGGAATTTAGCTTCCCCTGTGATATCTTTTGCTTTAAAGGTACCTACGTGGCGGCTGTCGCTCGAAACCAAGCGGTCGTCTCCAAGGAGAAGGTATTCTCCTTCTGGGACAGTAAAGCTAAAGTTGGTGTTGTAGTTGACATCAACTGTAAAGGCTTGGGCCTTTTGAGCGATGCTTCTAAAGAAAGTTCCTTTATTTCCTTCAAAGCCCTTGCCTGAGTATGTGCTTTGGAGTTTATCATCCTTGAAACGTTTGATGTAGTCAGCTAGGTAAGGCTCATCCGTCTCTTTATCATTGATGTAAAGTTTATCGTTTTCGTAACGGATAGTATCGCCAGGCATTCCGATGACACGTTTGACAATGTCCTTATTGCCATCTTCCTCATGGGCCACCACGATATCAAATCGGTCAATAGGAAGGTGTTTTACAACGAAGAGGATTTCACCATCCGCTAGAGTTGGATCCATGGAATGTCCTTCTACACGGACATTGCTCCAAAAAAAGATACGGCTTAAAGCTAATAATGACAGAATCAGGAGGAATAATCCCCACTCTTTTAAGAAATTTTTAAATGAATTCATAACTTACCTTTCTAAGCGTTTTTTCGCTTTTTCAGTATTTTTAAAGTGCAGTTTAGCGCAGAAGTTAAGTCCCTGCATACCATAGGCTTGTAAAATCTGGCTAGCCACCTTATCAGAAGCCGTTCCAGCTCCACTTGGAAGTTGATAGCCCAGCTCTCGTCCCAGATTTTCAAGATTTTCTAGAAAGAGATCACGCGCAATGATAGAAGAAACTGCGACAGCCAAGTATTTGCCCTCAGCCTTTTCTTCTAGTCTGATAGGATTGCTGAAACGATTGGCCTCTTGTGCCAAGTATTTGTCGTAATTTTTAGCGCTGGTAAAGGCATCAATCACAATTTTCTCAGGCTGAAGTCCTTTTTGAAGGAGGAGATAGATAGCCTGATTATGGAGGGCAACCTTAACCGAAACAGCGTTGTAGCGGTCTCCGATAACCTCGTTGTACTTGCTTGGTGAGAGAAGGAGTGCCTGGTGCTGAATTTTTTCCTTGAGGATAGGGGCAATCTGATGGATCTTTTGGTCGGTCAGAGTTTTAGAATCTCCCACACCGAGTTTTCGCAAGAAGTCATGCTGGTCAGGTGTGACAAAGGAAGCCACAACTGCAAGTCCACCAAAGTAGGAACCATTTCCAACCTCATCCGTCCCAATCAAAGGGAGATTTTGTCCGCTGGTTTGCCCTACAACTTGATAGCCAAAGAAACGAGCGTATTTCTCAGCTCCTTCACCCTGAAGCAAGACCTTTCCAGAAGTATAGATAGAAACGGTTGCTTGAGGCAGTTTCAAAAAATAGCGAATATAGGGGTTTTTACTGGGAGCCAGACTGGTTTGATAGTGTTCAAGAAAAGCCTGAATCTCCTTTTCGCTTGGTGTGAGTGTTATACTTGCCATAGTTTCTATTGTACCATAAAAGTAGGCAAATTTGTAAAAACTGACAAAGTTAGCGAATTTTGGTATAATATCGTGAGGTGAATTTTATGGCAAATCTAAATCGATTCAAATTTACATTCGGGAAAAAATCATTAACCTTGACAACCGAGCATGATAACCTTTTTATGGAGGAAATCGCTAAGGTTGCGACAGAAAAATACCAAGCAATTAAAGAACAAATGCCTAGTGCAGACGATGAAACAATCGCTCTTTTGTTGGCAGTCAACTGTTTATCAACTCAGCTCAGCCGTGAGATTGAATTTGACGATAAGGAGCAAGAGTTAGAAGAACTCCGTCACAAGCTCGTGACCTGCAAGCAAGAACAGAGCAAGATTGAGGATTCCTTATGATTTCACTCCTTCTTCTATTGGTCTTGGCTTGGGGATTTTATATTGGCTATCGGAGAGGCCTGCTCTTGCAGGTGTATTACCTGATTTCAGCCATGGCATCGGCTTTTATGGCTGGCCAGTTTTACAAGGGGCTTGGAGAGCAGTTCCATTTATTGCTCCCTTATGCAAATCCTCAGGAAGGTCAGGGAACCTTCTTTTTCCCATCGGATCAACTCTTTCAGCTGGATAAGGTCTTTTACGCAGGGATTGGCTACTTGCTTGTATTTGGGATTGTCTATAGCATCGGTCGTTTGCTTGGTCTCCTCTTGCACTTGATTCCTAGTAAAAAACTGGGTGGCAAGTTGTTCCAAGTTTCAGCAGGAATCTTGTCCATGTTGGTGACCTTATTTGTCTTGCAGATGGCCTTGACAATCTTGGCGACCATCCCCATGGCAGCTATACAAAATCCTCTTGAAAAGAGTATCGTCGCAAAACACATCATCCAGAGCATACCGGTAACAACCAGTTGGCTCAAACAAATCTGGGTGACAAATTTAATCGGATAAAAAGGGCAGGAATTTTCCTAGCCCTTTGTTTACAGATTTGACTGAATGTAAAAAGCTGCCACACCTAGACATTCAAAGATAAGGAAATAACGATGAACAAGAAAATATTAGAAACATTAGAGTTCAATAAGGTCAAGGCCTTGTTTGAACCTCATTTGTTGACAGAGCAGGGCTTGGAGCAACTGAGACAGCTGGCTCCAACTGCCAAAGCAGATAAAATCAAACAGGCTTTTGCTGAGATGAAGGAAATGCAGGCTCTTTTTGTTGAGCAACCGCATTTTACCATTCTCGCAACCAAGGAAATCGCAGGAGTCTGCAAGCGATTGGAGATGGGGGCGGACCTCAATATCGAGGAGTTCCTCCTCTTGAAGCGCGTGCTTCTGTCTAGCCGAGAACTGCAAAGTTTTTACGCCAATCTGGAAAATGTCAGCTTGGAAGAATTAGCCCTTTGGTTTGAGAAATTACATGATTTTCCGCAATTACAAGGAAATTTACAAGCCTTTAATGATGCAGGTTTCATTGAAAATTTTGCCAGTGAAGAATTGGCGCGAATCCGTCGAAAAATCCATGATAGCGAGAGTCAGGTCCGCGATGTTTTACAGGACCTGCTCAAGCAAAAAGCGCAGATGTTGACGGAAGGGATTGTTGCCAGCAGAAATGGCCGTCAGGTTTTACCAGTCAAAAATACCTACCGCAATAAGATTGCAGGTGTTGTTCATGATATTTCTGCCAGCGGAAACACCGTCTATATCGAACCCCGTGAGGTGGTCAAACTGAGCGAAGAAATTGCCAGTTTACGAGCAGATGAGCGCTATGAAATGCTTCGCATTCTCCAAGAAATTTCTGAGCGTGTCCGCCCTCATGCGGCTGAGATTGCCAATGATGCTTGGATTGTCGGCCATCTGGACTTGATTCGTGCCAAGGTCCGCTTTATCCAAGAAAGGCAAGCAGTCGTACCTCAGCTGTCAGAAAATCAAGAGATTCAACTGCTCCATGTCTGCCATCCTTTGGTCAAAAATGCCGTTGCAAATGATGTCCATTTTGGTCAAGATTTAACAGCCATTGTCATTACAGGTCCCAATACAGGTGGGAAGACCATCATGCTTAAAACTCTGGGATTGACGCAGGTTATGGCTCAGTCTGGTTTGCCGATTTTAGCAGATAAGGGAAGTCGTGTTGGTATTTTTGAAGAAATCTTTGCCGATATTGGCGATGAGCAATCTATTGAACAGAGCTTGTCTACCTTCTCTAGCCACATGACCAATATTGTGGATATTCTTGGCAAGGTTAACCAACATTCACTTTTACTCTTGGATGAGTTGGGAGCTGGTACAGACCCTCAAGAAGGAGCTGCTCTTGCCATGGCTATTCTGGAAGACCTTCGCCTGCGTCAAGTCAAGACAATGGCGACCACCCACTATCCAGAACTCAAGGCCTATGGTATCGAGACAGCCTTTGTGCAAAATGCCAGCATGGAGTTTGATACTGCGACTCTACGCCCGACCTATCGCTTTATGCAGGGCGTGCCTGGTCGAAGCAATGCCTTTGAAATTGCTAAACGTCTAGGTCTATCTGAAGTCATCGTAGGGGATGCCAGTCAGCAGGTCGATCAAGACAATGATGTCAATCGGATTATTGAGCAACTGGAAGAGCAGACGCTAGAGAGTCGCAAACGCTTGGACAATATCCGTGAGGTGGAGCAAGAAAATCTCAAGATGAACCGTGCTCTCAAAAAACTCTACAATGAGCTCAATCGTGAAAAGGAAACCGAGCTTAACAAGGCGCGTGAACAGGCTGCTGAGATTGTGGACATGGCTCTAAGTGAGAGTGACCAGATTCTAAAGAACCTTCACAGTAAGTCTCAACTCAAACCCCATGAAATCATTGAAGCCAAGGCCAAGTTGAAGAAATTGGCTCCTGAAAAAGTAGATTTGTCTAAAAACAAGGTCCTTCAAAAGGCTAAGAAAAAACGAGCTCCTAAGGTGGGAGATGATATCGTGGTTCTCAGTTATGGCCAGCGTGGTACCTTGACCAGTCAACTTAAGGACGGCCGCTGGGAAGCCCAAGTCGGTTTGATTAAGATGACCTTGGAAGAGAAAGAATTTGACCTTGTTCAAACCCAGCAAGAAAAGCAAGTCAAGAAGAAACAAGTCAATGTTGTGAAACGGACTTCTGGCCGAGGTCCACAAGCAAGACTGGACCTTCGAGGTAAACGCTATGAAGAAGCCATGAATGAGCTAGATGCCTTTATCGACCAAGCCCTGCTTAATAATATGGCCCAAGTCGATATCATTCATGGTATCGGAACAGGTGTCATCCGTGAAGGAGTCACCAAATACCTACAAAGAAACAAGCATGTCAAGAGTTTCGGCTATGCCCCACAAAATGCTGGAGGCAGTGGTGCGACTATTGTCACTTTTAAAGGATAGCAGTATTTTGGACTTTATACAGTAAAAACTGTTGAATTAAGTTTTACTGATAAAAACATTGACAAAAGCCAACATTTTTTGTAAAATAAGAATCAATTAAATACCAACACCGAATGAAGTTTAATAGAAGTGGAGAATCGTTTGATTTTCCATGACTGTAAATGGACGGAACTCTGGAGAGACCGTAAAGGCACCGAAGGGGCAAGGCAGGCAACTGCTCAAACTCTCAGGTAAAAGGACAGAGCTAGGATAGACAGCTTTTTAGCATTTATCTAAGCATTCCAGAGTACATGTATCTTGCATGTGCTCTTTCTTTTGGGGTTGAAAAGATAGGAGAATAGAATGTTAGAATTGCTTAAATCAATTGATGCTTTTGCTTGGGGCCCACCCCTCTTGATTTTATTGGTCGGAACAGGAATTTACCTAACTGCTCGTTTGGGGCTTTTACAGGTTTTACGTCTGCCCAAGGCCTTCCAGCTTATTTTTACCAAGGATAAGGGGCATGGCGATGTGTCCAGCTTTGCGGCCTTGTGTACAGCCCTCGCAGCGACAGTTGGTACGGGAAATATTATCGGGGTGGCTACTGCTATCAAGGTTGGTGGACCAGGAGCACTCTTTTGGATGTGGATGGCTGCTTTCTTTGGTATGGCAACCAAATATGCGGAAGGACTCTTGGCGATCAAATACCGCACCAAGGACGACCATGGTGCAGTAGCGGGAGGGCCAATGCATTATATCCTTCTAGGGATGGGAGAAAAATGGAGACCACTTGCTATCTTCTTTGCTATCGCAGGTGTCTTAGTAGCTTTGTTGGGAATCGGGACCTTCACCCAAGTCAACTCGATTACAGAATCTATCCAAAATACAACGACTATTTCGCCAGCTATCACAGCTCTCGTTTTGTCTGTCTTAGTAGCGATTGCCGTCTTTGGCGGACTCAAGTCCATCTCTAAGGTTTCAACTACTGTTGTTCCTTTTATGGCTATCATCTATATTCTAGGAACTCTTACAGTTATTTTCTTTAATATCGGAAAACTCCCAGCTACAATCACTCTAATCTTGACATCAGCTTTTAGTCCAGTTGCTGCGGTAGGTGGATTTGCTGGCGCTAGCATTCGAATGGCTATTCAAAATGGTGTGGCGCGAGGTGTTTTCTCGAACGAATCTGGTCTGGGTTCGGCTCCCATTGCAGCAGCTGCGGCTAAGACAAATGAACCAGTAGAGCAAGGATTGATTTCCATGACAGGAACCTTTATTGATACCCTCATTATCTGTACCTTGACTGGTTTGACCATCTTGGTGACTGGTGTTTGGAGCGGCGACTTAAATGGGGTTGCCTTGACTCAGTCAGCCTTCTCAACAGTCTTTTCACACTTTGGACCTGCCCTTTTGACCATCTTCCTTGTTCTCTTTGCCTTCACGACAATTTTAGGTTGGAACTATTATGGAGAGCGCTGTTTCGAGTTTCTCTTCGGTGTTCGCTTTATCTGGCTCTACCGTGTGGTCTTTGTGCTCATGGTCTTGCTGGGAGGATTTATCGAGTTGGATATGGTTTGGATTATCGCAGATATCGTCAACGCCTTGATGGCTTTGCCAAACTTGATTGCTCTCTTGGTTTTATCACCAGTTGTTATTGCTGAGACTAAAAAGTATTTTAATAAATAATGAAATCACACATCGCGTGTGATTTTTTGATTTCATAAAAAATTTCTATCGGTGCAATTTAAAATATATATTATGCAAGGTATAGAATCTGTGATAGACTAGGTTTCAACAAAATGAAAAGAGGTTTTATAATGACAACATTTACAATTCATACAGTAGAATCAGCACCAGCAGAAGTGAAAGAAGTTCTTGAAACAGTAGAAAAAGATAACAATGGCTATATTCCCAACCTAATCGGTCTCTTGGCTAATGCACCTACTGCCTTAGAAGCCTACAGAACTGTCGGAGCTATCAACCGCCGCAATAGCCTGACACCTGTTGAGCGCGAAGTGGTGCAAATCACGGCAGCCGTAACTAATGGTTGTGCCTTCTGTGTCGCAGGTCACACAGCCTTTTCAATCAAACAAATCCAGATGAATGATGACCTGCTTCAAGCCCTCCGTAATCGCACTCCGATTGAAACAGATCCCAAATTGGATACCCTAGCTAAGTTTACCTTGGCAGTTATCAATACCAAGGGTCGTGTAGGAGATGAAGCCTTAGCTGAGTTTTTAGAAGCTGGTTATAGCCAACAAAATGCCTTGGATGTAGTCCTTGGTGTCAGCCTAGCAAGCCTCTGTAACTATGCCAACAACCTAGCCAATACACCAATTAATCCAGAATTGCAACCTTATGCATAATTCATATCTGAGCAAAAAATGAAGTCTGAAATCAACGGACTTCGTTTTTTTAAGTCCTCATTTAAGCGCTTTTATGCTATACTGAAACTAACATAATTATTGGAGGTTAGGATGAAAAAACTCCCCTTAGTATTTTCTGGTTGTTTGTTAGGTTTGGCAGGAGCTGGGAATCTCGTTTTAGATATGTTGCCAGTGCTGTCACATATACTGAGTATGTCAGGTTTGATTTTGTGGATATTCTTTCTGATTTTTCATCTGCTTAATTGGAAGGAAACCAAAGAAGAATTGACCAAGCCCCCTCTTTTGTCAGGAATGGCTACTTTCCCCATGGCTGGAATGATTTTATCGACTTATGTCTTTCGCGTGTTTCCTCATCTTCCTTTGGTTGCGCAAGGAATCTGGTGGTTTTCATTTCTCTTGGATTTGGCCTTGATTGCTGGTTTCACCATCAAGTTTGCTTGTCCGGGTCGGAGGGTTCATGCAACTCCTAGCTGGACGGTTCTCTATGTGGGGATAGCAGTGGCTGCCTTAACCTATCCTCTTGTAGGCATCATCGAAATTGCCTATGCGACCTTGAGTTTTGGGTTTCTCCTAACCTTCTATCTCTACCCGCTTATTTATAGCGATTTAAAGAAACATCCGCTCCCACTAGCCTTGCTTGGGCAAGAAGGAATTTACTGTGCTCCCTTCTCTCTACTCTTGGCTTCTCTGGTTCGAGTTGGAGGTGCCAGCCTGCCGACTTGGCTCTTGATTGTCATGATCTTGGCTTCCCAATCCTTCTTTTTCTTTGTTTTGACTCGCCTGCCCAATATTTTAAAACAAGGCTTTCAACCAGCCTTCTCAGCCTTAACCTTCCCAACCATTATCACAGCTACTTCGCTTAAGATGGCTCAGGGAATCTTGAAACTTCCATTTTTGGATTATTTGGTAGTGGCTGAAACTGTTATTTGCCTAATCATTTTGCTCTTTGTATTAGGCGCTTATCTGAATTGGTTACGAAAAAAGGTCTAGCTAGAAATAGCTAAACCTTATTTTTTATGGTTTGATAACTGCAGCTCCACCCATGTATGGACGAAGAACTTCTGGGATGGTCACAGAACCATCTGCATTTTGGTAGTTTTCAAGAATAGCAGCCACTGTACGTCCAACTGCAAGTCCAGAACCGTTCAAGGTATGGAGCAATTTCACCTTGCCATCTGCTTCATCACGGTAACGGATTTGGGCACGACGGGCTTGGAAATCTTCTGTGTTTGAACAGCTTGAAATTTCACGGTAGGTATTTTGTGCTGGAATCCAAACTTCCAAGTCGTAAGTTTTAGCAGCTGAGAAGCCCATATCTCCTGTAGAGAGAGCAACGACACGATATGGAAGGTTGAGTTTTTGAAGGATATTTTCAGCGTTGGCTGTCATTTTTTCCAATTCTTCGTAAGATTCTTCTGGCTTGGCAAATTTAACCATTTCAACCTTGTGGAATTGGTGCAAACGAATCAAGCCACGAGTATCACGACCAGCAGAACCAGCCTCGGAACGGAATGATGGGCTCATAGCAGTAAAGTAGATTGGCAGGTCTTTACCATCAAGGATTTCATCACGGTAGTAGTTTGTCAGAGGAACTTCAGCTGTAGGGATAAGGACATAATTGCTATCGCTGAGTTCAAAAGTATCTTCCTTGAATTTTGGATATTGACCAGTCCCAAACATAGAATCATGGTTAACCATGTAAGGTGTGATGACTTCTGTATAGCCTTCTTTTCCATGTTCATCCAACATAAAGTTGTAGATGGCACGTTCCAAACGAGCGCCGAGACCTTTATAGAAGAGGAAGCGAGCTCCTGTTACCTTACCCCCACGTTCCCAGTCAAGGATGCCAAGGTCTTCACCCAGATCCCAGTGAGCTTTTGGCTCGAAATCGAACTCGCGTGGAGTACCCCAACGGCGAACTTCCACGTTGTCATCTTCATCAGCTCCAACAGGAACGCTGTCAGCTGGGATGTTTGGAAGAGTAGTAGTAAATTCTGTCAATTTAGCATCGATTTCTGCCAATTCAGCATCCAAGGCTTTAACCTCAGCAGATAGATTCTGCATGGCAGCAATCTTGTCATCTGCATTTTCCTTGTTGCGCTTAGCTTGGGCAATCTCAGCTGAAACTGTGTTACGTTCTGCCTTGAGAGTTTCAACCTTGACCAAGATGTCGCGACGTTTAGCGTCGATTTCTTTCATCTCATTTAAGATAGTAGCATCTACACCACGTGTAGCCAATTTTTCTGCGACAGCATAAAAGTCTGTACGAATACGTTTGATATCTAACATAAGAACTCCTTTATGAAAAAAGCACACCTGACAAAGCGTTGGAGTGGCAGGGCCACGGTTCCATCCAACTTCACAGGTGTGCACTTGATTGTGTATGCAATTGTTACTAACGGTAGAATTTCACCTATCCCTCCTATCTGCTCGCAGCCCCCGCAGACTTTCTGAAAGAAGAAGATAACCTACTTATCCGTTGCTATGATTATACTAAAGTTTCTACTTTTTTGCAAATAGATTTTTAAATTTTTGGCTAATTGTCTGAATCAGGGTCGGAAGTTTTACGACCTTGTCATTGCCCAGTTTTTCGCGAGCAATTTTAAGAATGGCACCTGAGTCTTTTGAAGCAAAGAGGAATTTTCCTCTGTCTGTAAAGACTTCGAAGTGGCGACTGATTTTTCGCCCAGTGACATTGGCCCCAATCTGGTTGATATGGCTCCAAGGAATCTGGATAAATTGTTCGACATTGACATCTGGGTAAAATTCCAGAGCCTGATCTCCGACAAGAAATTTCCCAACTTTCCCAGCTATAGAGAGGTAGGAGGTACCTGTTGTATTGAGAAGCACTGTTTTGTTAAGAGATTGGGCCATGGTTAGTCTTCCTTACTTTCACCGAAAAAGGCATTGTAGAGGGCTTTGATTGCTGCTTTCTCTTGGTCTTTATTGACAACGAACATAATAGAAACTTCACTAGAACCTTGCGACATCATCTGGATGTTGATCTTGTTTTCAGATAGAGCGCGTGTCGCAGTAGCAGTTACTCCGATATGGCTCTTCATCTTTTCACCAACAATCATAATGATAGAAAGGTCGTGTTCGATTTCTGCATGGTCTACTTCAGCCTTTTGAACCAACTGACGAAGGATTTCTTCTTCCTTGATAGGAGTTAGTTCGCGAGAACGGAGGATGATTGAAAGATCGTCGATACCTGTTGGCATATGTTCCCAACCGATGTTAAGATCTTCAAGGATTTGCAGAACCTTGCGTCCAAATCCCACCTCACGGTTCATGAGGTATTTAGACATGTTGATGCTGACAAAGCCAGAATCACCAGCAATTCCCACAACTGGGAATTCATCACTACTGTGTTTTAAAACAATACGAGTACCTGGATGGTCAGGATTGTTGGTATTCTTGATAACTAGAGGAATTTTTCCACGGTAGGCAGGTAGAAGAGCTTCATCATGAAGGACTGAGAATCCTGCATAGGCCAACTCACGCATTTCACGGTAGGTCAACTCAGGAATCGAGTGTGGTTGGTGGATAATACCAGGGTGGGCTGCAAAGATACCATCAACGTCTGTAAAGTTTTCATAGAGGTCGGCCTTAACACCTGCAGCAATGATAGAACCTGTAATATCAGAGCCTCCACGTGAGAAGGTACAGATTTGATTTTCCTTGGTAACCCCAAAGAAACCAGGAATGACAAGGACTTCATTTGCGTTTGTTAATTCTTCAATCTTGTCATAACTTGATGGAATGATGCGAGCATGGCCAGGCTCACTTGTGACCACAATACCAGCTTCTCTAGGATGCACATAGCGTGCATCAATCCCATTTTGGTTAAAATAGGCAGCAATCAATTTAGCATTGTTATTTTCACCGGCTGCTAGGAAGGTATCGTAGAGAAATTCATTCTCTTCAATAGGAAGAGTGGCCAAAGCGCGAATGCTTTTAGAAATTTTTTCTAAAACAGCTGGTTTTAGCCCTAGTTCACTAACCATAGCAGCATAGCGGTCGATAATCCAGTTTTGACTCTTACTAATATCGTTACCAGCAACATAGTCGCGGTAGTATTTAATTAAGGCATCCGTAACCTTAGTATCTTCAGCATTGCGTTTACCAGGCGCAGAAACGACTACAAAACGACGCTCTGAATCGCTTTTTACGATGTTTAAAACTTTTTCTAATTGACTAGCAGAGGCAAGAGAGCTACCTCCAAATTTAACAACTTTCATAAGAACTCCTAAAGTAAGTATTTTATACGATTATAGCAGAAAGAAAGCCTTTTTTCAATGAAGAAAATAAGATGCGTTCTAGTATAAAGCGAGCCTTTCTAATCGGCTGAGACACTTTCAGTTGATTTTTTCTTGCTTTCTGATTTTAAAAAAGATATACTTTGAAAATAAAATAATTTAACCAGCTTATAAAATAAAAAGGAGTTCAAATGGAACACATTATTTATCAGCTTGAAGAGGATTTGGCAATCCTTACCTTGAATCGTCCTGAGGTCGCGAATGGTTTTCATATTCCTATGTGTGAGGAGATTTTAGAAGCTCTGACTTTGGCAGAAGAGGATCCGGCTGTGCATTTTGTCTTAATCAACGCGAATGGCAAAGTCTTTTCAGTTGGGGGAGATTTAGTAGAGATGAAGCGGGCGGTGGATGAGGATGATATTCCATCATTGACAAAAATCGCAGAATTGGTCAATACTATTTCTTATAAAATCAAGCAAATTGCTAAACCTGTCTTGATGGAGGTTGATGGGGCTGTTGCAGGTGCCGCAGCAAATATGGCTGTTGCTGCAGATTTCTGTCTGGCAACGGATAAGGCTAAATTTATCCAAGCCTTTGTTGGAGTTGGCTTGGCTCCGGATGCAGGAGGAATTCATCTCTTGAGTCGAAGTATTGGTGTGACGCGTGCTGCTCAATTAGCCATGACAGGTGAGGCTTTGTCCGCAGAAAAAGCTCTGGAGTGGGGTCTTGTTTATCGGGTCTCTGAAGCTGATAAACTTGAAAAGACGAGAGAACAGCTTCTTAAAAAATTGAGACGCGGGTCAGCTAATTCCTATGCTGCCATCAAGAAGTTGGTTTGGGAGAGTCAATTTAAAGACTGGCAAGATTATGCTGCTTTAGAACTGAACCTACAGGAATCACTAGCGAAAACAGAGGATTTCAAAGAAGGAGTTCGGGCTCATTCGGAAAGAAGACGACCTAAATTTACAGGAAAATAAAAAAATACTTGCACCATTCTTTGAACTTTGATATAATTCTTTTGTCAAATGTTTTGATTCTAAAAGTTTTTTTGAAAAGGAGGGAAGGAAAGATTGGACTACCAACGAATTAATGAATACTTAACGTCTATATTTAACAATGTCCTCGTTATTGAGGAAGTTAGCTTGAGGGGTAGTCGTTTCAAGGATATCTCCATCAAAGAAATGCATACGATTGATGTGATTGGAAAAGTTCCAGATGTGACACCAAGTCAAGTGTCAAAAGAGTTGATGGTGACTCTTGGGACAGTTACGACTAGTTTGAATAATCTCGAACGTAAGGGTTACATTGAACGCATTCGTTCAGAACATGATCGACGTGTGGTACATCTGCATTTGACAAAGAAAGGTCGCTTGGTTCATAGGCTACATAAACGCTTCCACAAGGCCATGGTTGAAAAAATCATTGATGGTATGAGTAAGCAAGAAATTGAGGTTATGAGCAAAGGTTTGACTAATCTTTATCAATTTTTGGAGGATTTGAGATAATGGCTTTTGCAAAAATAAGCCAGGTTGCTCATTATGTGCCAGAGCAAGTGGTTACAAATCATGATTTGGCTCAGATTATGGATACCAATGATGAGTGGATTTCAAGTCGGACGGGAATACGACAAAGGCATATTTCAAGAACAGAATCTACTAGTGATTTGGCTACAGAGGTTGCTCAGAAACTGATGGCAAAAGCTGAAATCACAGGAGAAGAGCTGGATTTTATCATTCTAGCTACTATTACTCCAGATTCTATGATGCCCTCTACAGCTGCTCGTGTCCAAGCCAATATTGGTGCTAATAAGGCCTTTGCTTTTGACCTAACAGCAGCTTGCAGTGGATTTGTATTTGCCTTATCAACTGCTGAAAAGTTTATCGCTTCTGGTCGCTTTCAAAAAGGCTTGGTGATTGGTAGTGAAACCCTCTCTAAAGCAGTCGATTGGTCAGACCGATCAACAGCTGTTTTGTTTGGAGATGGTGCTGGTGGTGTCTTGTTAGAAGCTAGCGAGCAAGAGCATTTCTTAGTAGAGAGTCTCAATAGTGATGGGAGTCGTAGCGAGTGTCTAACTTATGGACATTCAGGCTTGCATTCTCCGTTTTCAGATCAAGAAAGTGCAGATTCATTTTTGAAGATGGATGGGCGTGCAGTCTTTGATTTTGCTATTCGGGACGTAGCCAAGTCTATCAAGCAGACTATTGATGAATCTCCTATAGAGGCGACAGACTTGGATTATCTGCTACTTCATCAGGCTAATGACCGTATTTTGGATAAGATGGCTAGAAAAATCGGTGTTAACCGAGATAAAATTCCAGCCAATATGATGGAATATGGCAATACCAGTGCAGCCAGTATCCCGATTTTACTTTCAGAGTGTGTAGAACAAGGCCTCATCCGTCTAGATGGTAGTCAGACTGTTCTGCTATCAGGCTTCGGTGGAGGCTTGACCTGGGGCACGCTCATTCTTACAATTTAGGTAATCATGTGGTGAACACATTGTTATAAAAAAACTATTTATTTTAAAGGAGTCCTATCATGGCAGTATTTGAAAAAGTACAAGAAATTATCGTTGAAGAACTTGGAAAAGACGCATCAGAAGTAACACTTGAATCAACTTTTGATGATTTGGACGCAGATTCATTGGACTTGTTCCAAGTAATCTCAGAAATCGAAGATGCTTTTGATATCCAAATCGAAGCAGAAGATGACTTGAAAACAGTTGGTGACTTGGTTGCCTACGTTGAAGAGCAAACAAAATAAACAGAATATTAATAGAAGGAGTAGGGAAACCCGCTCCCTCTTGTTTAGGCAATAGTTTGATCGTCAAATTATGACGGTATCGAACTATTACGTAAGCAAGAAACGATGGAGGCACTATGAAAACACGTATTACAGAATTATTGAACATTGATTATCCTATTTTCCAAGGAGGAATGGCCTGGGTTGCTGATGGTGATTTGGCAGGAGCTGTTTCCAAGGCTGGAGGACTAGGGATTATCGGTGGGGGGAATGCCCCTAAAGAAGTTGTCAAGGCAAATATTGATAAAATCAAATCATTGACTGATAAACCCTTTGGTGTCAACATCATGCTCTTGTCTCCTTTTGTGGAAGATATTGTAGACCTCGTTATCGAGGAAGGGGTTAAGGTAGTTACAACAGGCGCAGGAAATCCAAGCAAATACATGGAACGTTTCCATGAAGCTGGTATTACGGTTATTCCTGTTGTACCAAGTGTTGCCCTAGCTAAACGCATGGAAAAAATCGGTGCGGATGCTGTTATTGCAGAAGGAATGGAGGCCGGGGGGCATATCGGTAAATTAACAACCATGACCTTGGTTCGCCAGGTTGCTGCTGCTGTATCTATTCCAGTTATTGCTGCAGGAGGGATTGCGGATGGTGAAGGTGTTGCAGCTGGCTTTATGCTAGGTGCAGAGGCTGTTCAGGTTGGAACTCGTTTTGTCGTTGCAAAAGAGTCTAATGCCCATCCAAATTATAAGGCGAAAATTTTAAAAGCTAGAGATATTGATACTACGATTTCAGCTCAACACTTTGGACATGCTGTTCGTGCGATTAAAAATCAGTTGACTCGTGATTTTGAACAAGCTGAAAAAGATGCTTTTAAACAAGAAAATCCAGATTTGGAAATTTTTGAACAAATGGGAGCAGGTGCTCTAGCCAAAGCGGTTGTTCACGGAGATGTGGATGGTGGATCTGTTATGGCAGGTCAAATTGCAGGCCTTGTTTCCAAAGAAGAGACCGTTGAAGAAATCCTAAAAGATTTGTATTACGGAGCAGCTAAGAAAATTCAAGAAGAAGCCTCTCGTTGGGCAGGAGTTGTAAGAAATGACTAAAACAGCCTTTTTATTTGCTGGTCAAGGTGCCCAGTATCTAGGTATGGGACGGGAACTCTATAATCAGTATCCGATTGTCAAAGAAACGATTGATCAAGCGAGTCAGGTACTCGGTTATGATTTGCGTTATCTTATTGATACAGAAGAAGAAAAACTCAATCAGACCCGCTATACGCAACCAGCTATTTTAGCAACTTCAGTTGCTATCTATCGTTTATTGCAAGAAAAGGGCTATCAACCTGATATGGTTGCTGGTTTGTCTCTTGGAGAATATTCTGCCTTGGTGGCCAGCGGTGCCTTGGATTTTGGAGAAGCGGTTGCTTTGGTTGCTAAGCGTGGCGCCTATATGGAAGAAGCGGCCCCTGCTGGTTCTGGCAAGATGGTAGCAGTTCTCAATACGCCAGTAGAGGTTATTGAAGAAGTCTGTCGAAAAGCTTCTGAACTTGGAGTAGTTACCCCAGCCAACTATAATACACCTGCACAAATCGTGATTGGTGGAGAAGTGGTAGCAGTTGATCGAGCTGTCGAACTCTTGCAGGAAGCAGGAGCTAAACGCTTGATTCCTCTTAAGGTTTCAGGACCTTTTCATACCGCTCTCCTTGAGCCTGCTAGCCAGAAACTAGCTGAAACTCTAGCTCAGGTAAGTTTTTCAGATTTTACTTGTCCTCTAGTTGGCAATACAGAAGCTGCAGTTATGCAAAAAGAAGACATTGCTCAACTCTTGACGCGTCAGGTCAAAGAGCCAGTTCGTTTCTATGAAAGTATTGCAGTTATGCAAGAAGCAGGCGTAACTAACTTTATCGAGATTGGACCGGGGAAAGTCTTGTCAGGCTTTGTCAAAAAAATTGATAAGACAGCTAAACTAGCCAATGTTGAAGATCAGGCTAGTTTGGAAACTTTGCTAGAAAACAAGTAATCCCTTCTCCCATAAATACAAGAGAAAACAGGAGAAAAGAATGCAACTAAAAAATAAAAATATCTTTATTACAGGTTCGAGTCGTGGAATTGGTCTTGCCATTGCCCATAAGTTTGCTCAAACAGGAGCCAATATTGTCTTAAACAGTCGTGGGACAATCTCAGAGGACTTGCTAGCCGAGTTTTCAAACTATGGTGTCAAGGTGGTTCCTATATCAGGAGACGTGTCCGATTTTGCAGACGCTAAGCGTATGGTTGATCAAGCTATTGCTGAGCTGGGTTCAGTAGATGTTTTGGTCAACAATGCAGGGATTACCCAAGATACCCTTATGCTCAAGATGACAGAAGCGGATTTTGAAAAAGTACTCAAGGTTAACTTGACTGGTGCCTTTAACATGACACAATCAGTCTTAAAACCGATGATGAAAGCCAGAGAAGGTGCTATCATTAATATGTCTAGTGTTGTTGGTTTGATGGGAAATATCGGTCAAGCTAACTATGCAGCTTCTAAGGCTGGTTTGATTGGTTTTACCAAGTCTGTGGCGCGTGAAGTGGCCAATCGCAATATCAGAGTTAATGCTATTGCACCTGGAATGATTGAGTCCGATATGACAGCTGTTCTATCAGACAAGGTAAAAGATGCCATGCTGGCGCAAATTCCTATGAAAGAATTTGGGCAGGCAGAGCAGGTTGCAGATTTGACAGTATTTTTAACAGGCCAAGATTATCTAACTGGTCAAGTGGTTGCCATTGATGGTGGCTTAAGTATGTAGCAGAAGCTAGAGGTAAAAAAGATGAAACTAAATCGCGTAGTAGTAACAGGTTATGGAGTAACATCTCCAATCGGAAATACACCAGAAGAATTTTGGAATAGTTTGACAACTGGAAAAATCGGAATTGGTCAAATTACGAAATTTGATCATAGTGACTTTGATGTGCATAATGCAGCAGAAATCCAAGATTTTCCTTTTGATAAATACTTTGTTAAGAAAGATACCAATCGTTTCGATAACTATTCTTTGTATGCCTTGTACGCAGCCCAAGAGGCTGTCAATCACGCTAATCTCGATGTAGAGACTCTTGATAAAGATCGTTTTGGTGTTATTGTGGCCTCTGGTATTGGTGGAATCAAGGAAATTGAAGATCAAGTGCTTCGCCTAAATGACAAAGGGCCAAAACGTGTGAAACCATTGACCCTTCCGAAAGCCTTGCCAAATATGGCTTCAGGAAATGTTGCTATGCGTTTTGGAGCAAACGGTGTTTGTAAATCTATCAATACTGCCTGCGCTTCATCAAATGACGCGATTGGGGATGCCTTCCGCTCAATTAAATTTGGTTTCCAAGACGTTATGTTGGTAGGTGGTTCAGAAGCATCTATTACACCTTTTGCTATTGCTGGTTTCCAAGCCCTAACTGCTCTCTCTACTACAGAGGATCCTACTCGTGCTTCTATTCCATTTGATAAGGATCGCAATGGGTTTGTTATGGGTGAAGGTTCAGGGATGTTGGTTCTTGAAAGCCTTGAACACGCTGAAAAACGTGGGGCTACTATCCTTGCTGAAGTGGTTGGTTACGGAAATACCTGTGATGCCTACCATATGACTTCTCCACATCCAGAAGGTCAGGGAGCTATCAAGGCCATCAAACTAGCCTTGGAAGAAGCTGAGATTTCTCCAGAGCAAGTAGCCTATGTCAATGCTCACGGAACATCAACTCCTGCTAATGAAAAAGGAGAAAGTGGTGCGATCGTAGCTGTTCTTGGTAAGGAAGTACCTGTATCATCAACCAAATCATTCACAGGACATTTGCTGGGTGCTGCAGGTGCAGTAGAAGCTATCGTCACAATCGAGGCTATGCGTCATAACTTTGTACCAATGACAGCTGGAACAAGTGAAGTATCAGATTATATCGAAGCCAATGTCGTTTATGGACAAGGCTTGGAGCAAGAAATTCCATACGCTATTTCAAATACTTTTGGTTTTGGCGGCCACAATGCAGTTCTTGCTTTCAAACGTTGGGAGAATAAATAACTATGAATTTAAACGATATTAAAGACTTGATGGCCCAATTTGACCAGTCAAGTTTGAGAGAATTTTCTTATAGAAATGGGACGGATGAGTTACAGTTTAGCAAGAATGAAGCTAGACTTGTGCCTGAAGTTGCACCTCAGGTCGCTCCTGCGCCTGCTGTAGCAACACCAAGTCCAGTAGCTTCAACATCTGCTCCAGTAGAAACTGTAGTGGAAGAAGTTCCTGCTTCAGTTGAAGCAAGCGTAGCTACTGAGGGAGATGTTGTAGAGAGTCCACTTGTTGGGGTGGCTTACTTGGCTGCTGGTCCTGATAAACCTGCCTTCGTCACAGTTGGTGATAGTGTCAAAAAAGGTCAAACATTGGTGATCATCGAAGCTATGAAAGTCATGAATGAAATTCCAGCACCTAAGGATGGTGTGGTAACGGAAATTCTCGTTTCTAATGAAGAAATGGTTGAGTTTGGTAAAGGATTGGTACGTATCAAATGATCGATATTCAAGGAATCAAAGAAGCTCTTCCCCACCGTTATCCTATGCTCCTAGTGGACCGTGTATTGGAAGTGAGTGAGGATACTATTGTTGCTATCAAAAATGTGACCATCAATGAGCCTTTCTTTAACGGCCATTTTCCTCAATATCCAGTTATGCCAGGTGTTCTGATTATGGAAGCCTTGGCGCAAACAGCTGGTGTCTTGGAGTTGTCAAAACCTGAAAATAAAGGAAAACTAGTCTTTTACGCTGGTATGGATAAGGTTAAATTCAAGAAGCAAGTTGTACCAGGCGACCAATTGGTTATGACAGCGACTTTTGTAAAACGTCGTGGCACCATAGCTGTGGTTGAAGCAAAGGCTGAAGTGGATGGCAAGCTTGCGGCCAGTGGTACTCTTACCTTTGCAATAGGGAACTAAGGAGGTTCTCCATGTTTCGAAAAATTTTAATTGCCAATCGTGGTGAAATTGCGGTTCGTATTATCCGTGCGGCGCGTGAATTGGGGATTGCAACGGTGGCGGTTTATTCAACTGCTGATAAGGAAGCCCTTCATACGCTTTTGGCAGATGAAGCAGTTTGTATCGGCCCTGGCAAGGCAACAGAGTCTTATCTCAATATCAATGCGGTTCTATCAGCTGCAGTCTTGACTGAGGCAGAAGCCATTCACCCCGGTTTCGGATTTCTCAGTGAAAATTCCAAATTTGCAACTATGTGTGAAGAGGTCGGCATTAAGTTTATCGGTCCATCTGGTCATGTTATGGATATGATGGGGGATAAGATCAATGCGCGTGCTCAGATGATCAAAGCAGGCGTGCCTGTTATACCAGGTTCGGATGGAGAAGTGCATAACTCTGAGGAAGCTTTGATTGTTGCTGAAAAAATTGGCTATCCTGTTATGCTCAAGGCTTCAGCAGGTGGAGGTGGTAAAGGTATTCGTAAGGTTGAAAAACCAGAAGACCTCGTTTCCGCCTTTGATACTGCTTCAAGTGAAGCTAAGGCCAATTATGGCAATGGTGCCATGTACATTGAACGGGTTATCTATCCAGCTCGTCACATCGAAGTTCAAATCCTAGGAGATGAACATGGACATGTGATTCACTTGGGGGAACGGGATTGTTCTCTTCAACGGAATAATCAAAAGGTTTTAGAAGAAAGTCCTTCGATTGCAATCGGAAAAACGTTGCGCAATGAAATTGGTTCTGCTGCTGTTCGAGCTGCAGAGTCTGTTGGCTATGAGAATGCAGGGACCATTGAGTTTCTCCTTGATGAAGCTAGCGGTAAATTCTATTTTATGGAGATGAATACTCGTGTACAAGTAGAACATCCAGTAACAGAGTTTGTTTCAGGTGTGGATATCGTTAAGGAACAGATTCGCATTGCGGCAGGTCAACCTCTGTCTGTTAAGCAAGAAGATATTGTCCTACGCGGTCATGCTATCGAGTGTCGTATCAATGCAGAAAATCCAGCCTTTAACTTTGCTCCAAGTCCAGGTAAGATTACCAATCTCTATCTTCCAAGTGGTGGAGTTGGTTTGCGCGTGGATTCAGCAGTTTATCCAGGCTATACCATTCCGCCTTATTATGATAGTATGATTGCCAAAATCATCGTTCACGGTGAGAATCGTTTTGATGCCTTGATGAAAATGCAGCGTGCCCTCTATGAACTAGAGATAGAGGGGGTGCAGACCAATGCAGATTTCCAGCTTGACCTCATTTCAGATCGCAATGTCATTGCTGGAGATTATGATACTTCCTTCTTGATGGAAACCTTTTTACCCAAGTATCAAGAAAAAGAATAAAATGACTTCAAGAGTTTAAACCGAAAAGGGGAATCAATGGCTCTATTTAGTAAAAAAGATAAGTATATTCGAATCAATCCCAATCGTTCGGTTAGGGAAAAACCTCAAGCCAAGCCAGAGGTTCCAGATGAATTATTCTCCCAGTGTCCAGGCTGTAAGCATACCATTTATCAGAAGGATCTGGGAAGTGAGCGTATCTGTCCACATTGTAGCTACACCTTTCGTATTTCTGCCCAAGAACGCTTGGCTTTGACGATTGATATGGGAACCTTCAAGGAATTGTTTACAGGGATTGAAAGCAAGGATCCCTTGCATTTCCCTGGTTATCAAAAGAAACTAGCAACCATGCGTGAAAAAACAGGTCTGGATGAAGCCGTTGTGACAGGAACTGCTTTTATTAAAGGTCAGACGGTGGCTCTTGGGATTATGGATTCCAACTTTATCATGGCTTCTATGGGTACAGTTGTAGGTGAAAAAATCACTCGCTTGTTTGAGTATGCGACTGTTGAACAATTGCCAATTGTTCTCTTCACCGCATCTGGTGGAGCCCGTATGCAGGAAGGAATCATGAGTCTCATGCAGATGGCCAAGATCTCTGCAGCGGTTAAACGCCATTCAAATGCTGGTCTCTTTTATCTGACCATTTTGACAGATCCAACGACAGGTGGTGTGACAGCTTCTTTCGCTATGGAAGGCGATATCATTCTAGCAGAACCACAGAGTTTAGTCGGTTTTGCTGGGCGTCGTGTGATTGAAAACACGGTTCGTGAAAGCTTGCCTGAGGATTTCCAAAAGGCAGAATTCCTATTGGAACATGGCTTTGTGGATGCTATTGTCAAAAGAAGAGACTTACCAGATACGATTGCTAGCCTAGTCAGATTGCATGGAGGGTGTCCTAGATGAATATTGCAAAAATAGTCAGAGAAGCGCGTGAGCAGAGTCGCTTGACAACCTTGGACTTTGCAACAGGCATTTTTGATGAATTTATCCAATTACATGGTGACCGTTCTTTTCGTGATGATGGTGCCGTTGTTGGTGGTATCGGCTGGCTTGGAGACCAAGCTGTAACAGTGGTTGGTATCCAAAAAGGCAAGAGTTTACAAGACAATCTAAAACGGAATTTTGGACAACCACATCCAGAAGGTTACCGCAAGGCCCTGCGGTTGATGAAACAGGCTGAAAAGTTTGGCCGTCCAGTTGTGACCTTTATCAATACAGCAGGAGCCTATCCTGGTGTCGGAGCGGAAGAACGTGGACAGGGAGAAGCTATTGCTCGCAATCTCATGGAAATGAGTGACCTGAAAGTTCCTATTATCGCCATCATTATCGGTGAAGGTGGTTCAGGTGGAGCTCTGGCTCTGGCAGTCGCAGACCGTGTTTGGATGCTGGAAAATTCTATTTATGCTATTCTCAGTCCAGAAGGTTTTGCTTCCATTCTATGGAAGGACGGCACTCGTGCCATGGAAGCAGCAGAACTGATGAAAATCACTTCGCATGAGCTGCTAGAAATGGACGTGGTGGATAAGGTGATTTCTGAAGCAGGACTTTCTAGTAAAGAACTGATTAAGAGTGTCAAAAAAGAACTCCAAACTGAACTAGCTTTACTTTCACAAAAACCGTTAGAAGCATTGTTGGAAGAGCGTTACCAACGATTTAGAAAATACTAATACCTCAGAATACATAAAAACTAGAACTGGCAGTCAGTTCTAGTTTTTATGTGCTTCTTGCTCTGTGCAGAGGGGAAAGTCAAAAGGTGCTTGGAAGACCAAACACCTTTCGATTATTCATTTTCTTCAGTTACGAATTGACTAAGCAGTCCGTTGATAAAGCGGGCTGATTTTTGATCTGAAAAATTCTTAGCAAGTTCAATAGCTTCATTGACTGCTACCAGCTGAGGTGTATCAAATGATGTGATTTCAAAGATTCCTAAGCGTAGTAAGTTTTTTTCGACCAAGGTCAAGCGTTCAACTGTCCAGCCTGACTTGAGGTGCTGGTTGATTTGTTTATCCAACTCGTCTTTTTGAGCTTGAACGCCAGAAACCAAGTTCAGAAGAAAGGCAGGGATTTGCACATCTGCATCTTCACGGTCATGCGTGTAGGCAAAGTGACAAGCTGTTTCCATATCTGTGCCGAATTCAAGGCTCATAAGAGCTTGAAAAGCGCATTTACGAAGTTCGCGTCTAGATTCTAATAATGGACTAGTCATTGAGGAAGTCCTCGTTAAATAGATCTTTCAACTCAGGTTTTGGTGTTTTATCTGGAACGATTCCTGCAACATGGATGTTGACAGCAGCAAGTTCCACATCAGCCATATCACGGACAGCATCTTTTACTGCTTTTTGAATAGCAAGAGCCACTTTTGGTACTTTCACACCGTACTCAAGATAGAGATAGATGTCAGCAGTTAGTTCTTCGTTGCTTTCTTTTAAGTAGATGCCACGGCCAAGAGAGAGTTTTGATAGGGTATCAGATACGGATTTGTTTGAAAATGAGTGGACACCTTCAACTTTAGCAGTTGCGATAGCAATGATTTTTTCAAGTACACGTGGAGCGATAACGATTTCGCCAAATTGTTCTTCAATTCCCATAGAATGACCTCTTTCTAGAGATTAGGCACGAGAAACGTAAGTTCCTTCTGCAGTGTTGATGATCAATTTTTGTCCAGCTTCGATGAAGTCAGGAACGTTGACAACAAGTCCAGTTTCCATAGTCGCTGGTTTACCAGAACCTGTAACAGTAGCACCTTTGATAGATGGTTGTGTTTCAGCAACTGTCAATTCAACAGTAGTTGGTACAGTTACACCGATTACTTCAGTTCCGTAGAATTGGATTTTCACATCAGAGTTTTCAAGGATGTAAAGCAATTCATTTTCAACGTTTACGACTGGAATTTCGTATTGGTCGTAAGTTTCAGTGTTCATGAAGTAGGCAGTTTCATCCATTTTGTACAAGTATTGAGCTGGCACAGTTTCGATAATAGCTTGTTCGAATTTTTCTTCTGGGCGGTAGCTTGTGTCAAATGTAGAACCAGTACGGACATCACGCAATTTCATACGCATGATTGTGTTTCCTTTACCTGGTTTGTGGTGGCTAGCTTCTAAAACGCGGATCAATTTTCCGTCTGCAGTTTCAAATGTCATACCAGCTTTCAATTTGCTTGCTTCAATCATGTTTTTACCTCTTTAATAAATATTATTACTCTTCATTTTACCATAAAATTTTCTGGAAATAAAGCCAAAATAGTTATTGGGAGATGGTAGAGGAGAAAAAACCAACCTCAAGGCTGGTTTCTTTTATATATTAATCTTCTTTCAACTTCGCTAATTCTTGGGCAAGGAGTTTAAGGGCAACTTGTGGGTTGGCTTGGCCTTTGGTTGCTTTCATAAGGAAGCCTGTAAAGGCCTTATCTGCGTTGCGTTTGCCTGACTTGAAGTCGGCAACAGCCGCTTCGTTATCGGTAAAGACTTGGTGGATAATTGGAATTAAGACAGCTGGATCAGAGATTTGGACCATACCTGCTTTTTCAACGTATTCACGCGCACCACCGCCATTTTTAGCTAGGTGGACAAAGACTTTCTTGGCAATCTTAGATGAGATAGTACCGTCTTCGATGATGGCGATCATTTCAACCAAGTTTTCTGGTGTCAATTCGATTTGTTCCAGTGTCTTACCTTCGGCGTTCAAGAACTGAGCAACCTCACCTTGGAGCCAGTTAGAGACTTGCTTGGCATCACCACCAAGAGCAACAGCTTTCTCAAAGAAGTCAGATGTGACTTTATTAGCAGTCAACTGGCTAGCATCGTAGTCTGACAAGCCAAGGTCAGATACATAACGTGCACGGCGTTCCTTTGGAAACTCTGGCAATTCAGTCCGCATTTCCTCAATCCACTCGTCTGAGATTTCAAAGAGTGGTAGGTCTGGTTCTGGGAAGTAGCGGTAGTCTGCAGCCCCTTCCTTGACACGCATGAGGATGGTTGCTTTGTTAGATTCATCGTAACGGCGTGTTTCTTGGCGGATTTGACCACCTGAGCGAAGGATTTCAGCTTGGCGTTGGACTTCGTATTCAAGACCTTTACGAACGTTTGAGAAGGAGTTGAGGTTTTTCAACTCTGTCTTGGTACCGAATTTCTCTTGACCATAAGGGCGAAGAGAGATATTGGCATCCACACGCATAGAACCTTCTTCCATCTTAACGTCAGAAATACCAGCGTACTGGATAACTTCCTTGAGGGCTGTTAGATAAGCGTAGGCTTCTTCAGGAGAACGCATGTCAGCTTCAGATACAATCTCAATCAATGGCACCCCTTGGCGGTTGAGGTCAACATAAGAGTAGCCATCTGTACCATGGGTGTTTTTACCAGCGTCTTCCTCTAGGTGGGCACGTTCGATACCGATTTTCTTAGTTGTACCGTCTTCTAGTTCCACTTCAATCCAGCCATTATAGCCGATTGGCTCATCAAACTGAGAAATTTGGTAGGCTTTGGGATTATCAGGGTAGAAGTAGTTCTTGCGGTCAAAGTGCATCTTTTTGTGGATGTCCATGTTGAGGGCAAGAGCTGCCTTGATACCTGCATCAACAACACCTTTGTTGAGAACCGGAAGTACTCCTGGGAAAGACCAGTCAATCACGTTAGTGTTGGCATTTTGGTCATTTCCGAAGTGGGCAGAAGTAGGTGAGAAGATTTTTGAATTGGTGTTGAGCTCTACGTGGACTTCAAGTCCAATGACTGTTTCAAAGTTCATTAGTTATCACCTCCAAAAATCACGGGTTGTTGTTTGTGGTAGTCTGTTGTCGCCTCAAAAGCAGCAGCAGCTTGGTAAATGGTTTCCTCAGAGTACTTAGGACCGATCAATTGGAGACCAACAGGCAGACCTTGAGCGAATCCAGCTGGAATCGAAATTCCTGGGAGACCTGCCAAATTGACTGGGATGGTCAAAAGGTCAGCCAAGTACATGGCAACTGGGTCGTGGTTGAGTGAGTCCAAATCGTAGGCAACACTTGGAGCGGTTGGACCCAAAATCAGGTCATAATCCGCAAAGACGTTTTCGAAATCTTGAATGATGAGGGTACGGACTTGACCAGCCTTCTTGTAGTAAGCATCGTAGTAACCTGATGAAAGGCTGAAAGTACCTAGCATGATACGTCGTTTCACTTCTTCACCGAAACCTTGGCTACGGCTGTTTACATAGATTTCATCAAGATTGGTTGCATCCTCTGCACGATAGCCGTAACGGATACCGTCAAAGCGTTGCAAGTTTGAGGAAGCTTCTGATGAAGCGATGATGTAGTAAACTGCCACACCGTATTTAGAGTGAGGAAGGCTGACTTCTTCAACGATAGCACCAAGTTTTTCAAAGTGCTTAGCAGCATTCAGAATGGTTTCCTTAACCTCTGGGTCAATCCCTTCGCCTAGGTATTCCTTAGGTAAAGCAATTTTCATACCCTTGATGTCTTGACCGATTTTTGAAGTAAAGTCGGCAATGCGGACAGGGGCAGAAGTAGAGTCTTTGGCATCTTCGCTGGCAATCGCATTGAGCAAGAGGGCATTTTCCCTAACAGTAGGAGCAAAAGGTCCAATCTGGTCTAATGAGCTACCAAAGGCAATGAGACCGAAACGTGAAACTGTTCCGTAGGTTGGTTTGAGACCAACAATCCCGTTAAAGGCAGCAGGTTGGCGGATAGAACCACCAGTATCAGAACCAAGTGATAAGCGGACTTGCCCTGACGCTACAGCTGCGGCCGAACCACTTGATGAACCACCAGGAACCTTGCTGTGGTCCCAAGCGTTTTTAGTTGCTCCGTAGTGAGAAGTTTCACCTGAACCACCCATGGCAAATTCGTCCATGTTGGTCTTTCCGACGACAATCATGCCTTTCGCTTTTGCATTGGAAACGGCTGTCGCATCAAAAATAGGCTCATAGTTGTAGAGCATTTTTGAAGCAGCAGTTGTGAGAATACCATCAGTAGAGATGTTATCCTTAACTGCAAGTGGAATTCCTGAGAGGGCATTATCAGCATCGATTCCTGCTTCATCAATAGCTTTAGCTTGCGCAAGGGCTTGCTCCTCAGCGATGGTAACAAAAGCGTTGATAGCTGTCTCGCGAGATTGGATATCTTCAAGCGTTGCTTGGGTCAATTCAGTTGCTGAAATTTCCTTAGAGACAAGGAGGTTGTGCAAGTCTTCAATAGTTTTGTTATTAAAAGTCATTAGGCATCTCCTCCATCGTCTAGGATAGCTGGTACCTTGATATAGTAGTTGTCTTTTTCAGGTACGTTTTTAAACAAGCGATCGCGGTCGGTTCCTTCTTCAGCCACATCAGGGCGGAGTACGGTCTTACGGTCAGCCATAGTCGTAGTAGGTGCGACACCAGTTGTGTCAACTTCGCCCAGCAATTCAACCATGTCAACAATTTTAGACAAGGTTGTCGCAAAGGCAGCAGTTTCTTCTTCAGAGAATCTTAATTTTGAAAGATTGGCAACGTGTGTTACCTCTTCTTGCGTAATTTTCATCTTGCATCCTTTCGTGAAATGATGATTTTTAGTCTGTTCTATTTTACCATATTTTCCTATAAATAAGGGAGGGGGAAGTGAAAAGAAATAGAAATTGAAAAAAATGGCAAAATCCGATATAATGGAGTGTTGAAAGGAATGGTAAAATCCAATGTAGAAATCATTCTTAGCTATTGGAACAAGAAAAATAGAGAATCAAAGAAAGAGAACTTATGAATATTCAAGAAGAAATTAAGAAACGTCGTACCTTTGCCATCATCTCCCATCCGGACGCGGGGAAAACAACCATCACTGAGCAGTTGCTCTACTTTGGGGGCGAGATTCGTGAGGCTGGTACCGTAAAAGGAAAGAAAACAGGGACTTTTGCCAAGTCTGACTGGATGGATATCGAGAAGCAACGTGGGATTTCGGTGACTTCATCTGTGATGCAGTTTGACTATGATGGCAAGCGTGTGAATATCCTCGACACGCCAGGGCATGAGGACTTTTCAGAAGATACCTATCGTACCTTGATGGCGGTGGATGCTGCAGTTATGGTTGTGGATTCTGCCAAGGGTATCGAGGCCCAAACCAAGAAATTGTTTGAAGTTGTCAAACACCGTGGAATTCCGGTCTTTACCTTTATGAATAAGCTGGACCGTGACGGTCGTGAGCCACTGGACCTCTTGCAAGAATTGGAAGAAGTCTTGGGCATTGCTAGCTATCCGATGAACTGGCCTATTGGGATGGGGAAAGCCTTCGAAGGGCTCTATGACCTCTATAACCAACGCTTGGAGCTCTACAAAGGGGATGAGCGTTTTGCCAGTCTAGAAGACGGGGACAAACTCTTTGGTAGCAATCCTTTCTACGAGCAAGTCAAGGATGATATTGAACTTTTAAATGAAGCTGGGAATGAGTTTTCAGAGGAAGCTATTCTGGCTGGAGAATTGACACCTGTCTTCTTCGGTTCAGCTTTGACAAACTTTGGTGTGCAGACCTTCCTTGAAACCTTCCTTAAGTTTGCTCCGGAACCTCATGGTCATAAGAAAACAGATGGTGAAATTGTGGATCCTTATGATAAAGATTTCTCAGGATTTGTCTTTAAAATCCAAGCCAATATGGACCCTCGTCACCGTGACCGTATTGCCTTTGTACGTATCGTATCGGGTGAATTTGAACGTGGTATGAGTGTCAACCTGCCTCGTACTGGTAAGGGTGCTAAACTTTCGAATGTTACTCAGTTTATGGCAGAAAGTCGTGAGAATGTGACCAATGCCGTGGCAGGTGATATTATCGGGGTTTACGATACAGGTACATATCAAGTTGGGGATACCTTGACAGTTGGGAAAAACAAGTTTGAATTTGAACCACTGCCAACCTTTACACCTGAGATTTTCATGAAAGTTTCTGCTAAGAATGTCATGAAGCAGAAATCCTTCCACAAGGGGATTGAGCAATTGGTGCAAGAAGGTGCCATTCAGCTTTATAAGAATTACCAAACAGGCGAGTATATGCTAGGCGCTGTAGGTCAACTCCAGTTTGAAGTCTTTAAACACCGCATGGAAGGCGAGTACAATGCGGAAGTAGTCATGAGCCCAATGGGTAAAAAGACCGTTCGTTGGATCAAGCCTGAGGAATTGGATGAACGGATGTCGTCAAGCCGCAATATCTTGGCTAAAGATCGTTTTGACCAACCAGTCTTCCTCTTTGAAAATGACTTTGCCCTCCGCTGGTTTGCTGATAAGTATCCAGACGTAGAGTTGGAGGAAAAAATGTAGATCGCCAAAGTTACTTGATTGTGTAACAATCTAAGTAACTAACGCCAAGTTTCTATGGAACATGGCTAGGCGCTCCACTAGTAAAGTTTTACGAATAATATCGATTCGTGGATTTTTCCGTCGTAATAGATATAAAAGGGTAACTGTCTTACTAACTATGTTTGGAAAATATAATCGATATGCCAAACTCTGTGTTATTATTCAGTAATTATATTTGATTGTATAACAATAAAAGTAATTAATGCTAAATCTATTGAAAATGGCTAAACACTTCACTAGTAAAAACCCACGAATGATTTCGATTCGTGGGCTTTTCTTTTGTAACAGAAAGGAAGTGACTGTCTTACTAACTACGTTTGGCAAATGTAATCGATTTGCCAAACTCTGTGTAGTGATGTGAAAATTAGTAACTGCTGTGGATGTCAGGATTCACAGCTTTTTTTGATTTCAAAAATGACAATATAACAAAAATAAGGTAGGAAAGTTTATTGACGTTATGACAGTTGTTATAGTTTTATTTTTATAGTATGAATTTTAAAAAAGGGAATGTTAAAATCGGTTTGATTTTTTTGGAGGGGTTCCTATTATAGAGAGGAGTCAATATATAAATAGATTTGAAACCTCGTATTTTTTTAAAAAAACAATATAATATCTTGACTATCGTTTGCTCGCGGTGTATACTATAAAAGTATGATTAGAATGGGCTGGATTGTCCATTTTTGAAATGTGATGAAAGGGTAAAACATGTTTTTTAGACGTCAGAAAGGTGAGTATAGAGAAACCGACCGTGTGACGCGGTATAAGTTAATCAAATCAGGAAAACATTGGTTGCGAGCTTCAACCTCTCTTTTTGGTTTGTTCAAGGTCTTGCGTGGTGGTGTAGACACGACGCAAGTCATGACAGAAGCAGTAGAGGATAAAGTGAGTCCTTCTATTACAGGTCTGGATATTATCAAGGGGATTGCTGCCACAGGGGCCGTTTTAGGTGGTGCTGTTGCTAGTCAAACAAAAGTGTTTGCAAATGAAACGGTAGCAATGGAAAAGACACTGGAAAATCCAGATCTTTTGGTTACCAATGATACGGTAGTTTTGGGGACTACTTCAAAAGTAGATACAAGTAAGGTTGTGAGCGAAAGTTTATCGATTTCTCAATCTTTATTTACTAGTGTCTCAGAGAGTATTTCGATTTCTAGTGTTTCAGAGAGTGTTTCAGCAAGCGCAAGTATAATGGATTCGATGTCATTGTTAGGTTCTTCCTCTGTAAATACTAGCCAATCAACGGTACCTATAAGTAACTCGGTTTCAACTACTATGTCTGAAACAGTTAGCGGATCGGAAGTTCAATCCGAAGAGACATTAGGCAAAAAAGGATTATCTAACTTATCTCCTATATCTGAATTGAGGCTTGCTAAATTGGATAGAGGTCCACTTGAGGAGAATGGAGGCATCACTAGCCTTGTTGGAGCTACAGCTGCTACATTATTATCTTCAGAGATTTCTACTAAACAACAGGATGAAAATCGTAAGAAGCTTGCAAAACTCTCATCTGAAATGGGTGAATACTTAGCGAAAGCTGCTGGTTTGCCAAACACTGATTCTGCAATTACTAAGGTAAATGCAGCAGTGACAGCCATTGAAAAAGCCTTGGCGGATCCGACTAGTGATTTGACAGCAGTGGTGCAAAAAGCGACTCAAGCTCGTAATTCGATTGCCAATGCTGTTTTGAGAGCCAATTCTGGTGCGCGTGATGCCCGTAATGGGAAAGCCATGTTACGTGATGCTTCTCTAAGAGCAAGTTGGGCTCCTATTCAGAATGACGGACGTATGACGCTAAGTAGTCCAACTGCTACCTTTGATAAGCCTTCTGGTATCGCGACGTACACCATGAATGTCCATGCTGATAGTGCCTTGAGTCATGTCGGTGTAAAAATCGAAGTCGGCAAAGGTGGACATGTCCAAAGTGCGACCTTTAACGGTAGTTCAATGGAAAAAACATATACAAAGGGAGATGAGGCAGGTTATAGTTATCGTCATGGCCAAAATAGGAACTTAGAGGGACAAGTTGTAGTAAGAGTCAAATACGATAATAATGTTCCGACTGCGACTGCGAAAATGCAGGTTCAAGTAAGTTCTGCTCCTATTTATGAAAATACTCCAGGAAATGGTTCGCAAGTTCAATCGGCAAGTTTTTCAACTGGCTATAGACAACAAACTACCAATACGAATACCAACACAACATTCCGTTTTAATGTTACTGCCTATAAAGAAGTTTTTAATGGTGATGTCATTGGGGATAACGTAGGTTTAGAAGGAGTAAATACTAATTCAGGCCGCGTTAAGTATATGAACATCGAGAATCGTAATGTAATTCCTGGGGTGAGTTATCTAGGTCCTAACAATAATGAACGATTAGACAGACCAGCTGTAACTGCTCGATTGGAGGGAACGGTTGGTGGAAACAATGCTTCAGCTGAAGTTGGAAAAACATATGTTTATCGTTTTGTAGGAACTAATTATTCTGGTGCCCAAGCTGCTGCTAATGTAGGCTACTATATTAAAGGTTTCAACGAACGTCATGATATCCAAAGTGGCGATACTGTTCAGGTTTCTGATCTGGATCATTTGACACCTGATGAAGTTAAGGAAGTTTATAATAATTTTGTTAGAAAACAATCGAATTTAACGGACTTATCCAAAAATGGAGATCTTGCTCCAAATATTGCTGAAGCAAGTCAAACGACCAATCCAGATGGTAGTTTTACGCTATCTTACCCTGGTACCAAATCTAAAATTGACGTTGCAACAGATGGTACTATCACGGTTACTTATCGTGATGGTTCTACTAGTGTCATCAATGCTTCTTTAGAAAAAGAAAAAGTACCTCCAGTAACAACCGTTACTGTGACCCGTAATGGTAAACCTCTAGCTGCAGAAACAGGACCAATAGCAGGAGGTAAATATTACTATATCTATGCGGGTGATGATTTCACAGTTGATATGACTGCGACTGATAACAAGGGCAAGTTGAGAGAATTTAAACTTGTTCCAGAATCAGACAATTTCAGACCTGCTTCTGACTTGGCTGACAATATCTTTAAAGGTTCGGAATATGGTACGGGGAAAGTTGCTTCCCTGTCAGATCCTAATGGTGAAATCGTTGCGACTGAATCTAGTCCAGCTCGAATTACTGTTACAGGACACATGAAGGATGATTTGGCATTCGCCAATGGGAATCATTGGCGCAGAAATGCTGTAGCAACAGATAAGGCTGGTAACTATACTCAAGCTGGGGATGCAAATACAGGAAACTTCTTTATTAAGCAACGTGCTTTGAATGAGCGTTACAAATATGAATCAGAATTTACAATAAAAAATCCTGAGTTCACGCCTGTTGTAGATAAGAATAATCTCACGGGGCCTGAGAAGAATGATGTTAAGGCTGCTATTTATGCTAAAAATGATAAAGACGCATACCGTATTAAAACAATTGAAGTAAAAGATAATGGTGAAGCGACTATTGTCTATAAAGATGGTACACGTAGCGAACCGATTCCACCATCTGTAACAGTCAACGAACGTCCTAAGTTAGTTATTCCTTATGACAATCCGGATACCAAAGAAATCTATCTATATCGCAACGAACCGGTTAATATTACCCTCAAAGCGACGGATGACTCTGGAAAAATCAATTCATTGAAATTTACTAGACCTGATGGGACCAGTGATGGAACTGGTAGTGGAGCTACTAATGATTATGGTGGTTTCACTGGGGTAACACGTTCTAATACTATCACTTCTACGACAAACCAAGCCGATGCTAAGATTACCTTGACAGGTACCCTAAATAAAAGCCTGCAAAAAGGGGCATTTACTGAACGTAAACTCGTAGCTACGGATAACCAGAATACATCAAATAAAACTGATAATAATGAAGGTTATATCAAGTTTGTTGTTAAAGATCAAACGGATAAGTATAATGCCGTAGCTAAAGTAGATACCATTTATACCTATGCAGGTGAAACAGCAGCAGATTTGGGAAATGCAGCTAACTTTGTTCAACTTGAAGGTGGGAAGTCTCTGCCTGCAGGAGCAACGGTTGCCTGGACGAATACGATTAATAATTCGACTACTGGAACAAAGAGTGCTGTTGCGCGTGTTACGTATTCGGATGGTTCAACCGATGATGTAACGGTCAACTATAAGGTTTTGGCTACGATTGCCCCTAAAGGTCCAGTAAATGATATTCAAGGTACAAATCCTCATAACGGCAACTTATGGCATGATTATGTAACTAAGCAAGGAAGTGATGACTATCCAAGTGGAGCAAGTCAAACTTGGAGAAAAAATGGCCAGCCTGTAGCAAATTCACCGATTAGCACAGCAGAGACAGGTAGACACAATTATCAAGTCACCTTTACCTACCCTGTTGGTCGTACAGGTGCAGGGGATACTGCTAAACTAAGTAAAACCGTTGATGTTGTTCATGATGTTTATAAATTTGAATCAGACCGTTCTTATACTTTTACACAGAATAAGACTGATGAACAAGGTTATAAACAAGCTGTAGCAAATCCTAAAGAAGCCATTACAAGAGTAACAGGAAGTCCGGATTTTAACACGGCAAACACTAATTTCAAATGGGTTGGTGGTGCGCCGTCGCTTACGACAGTTGGAACATTTACTAAACAAGTGGAGGTAGAGTTACCTGCAGACTCAACAGGTGTCAGAGTTAAACAAAATGTCCCTGTTACTGTGAGAGTAAATCCACAAGCACCTGAAATAGCAGCTGATTCAGTTACTGAAAAGGGTGGCTTGCCAAATCGTTCAATTGTAGTAACGAATGTAACTCCAGGAGCTACAGTAACGTTGACGATTGGTGGTCAGACAATTCCAAAACAAGCAACAGGAACAAGTGTGACATTTGGACCGTCTGATTTGAAACGGGTTACTGATGCCAATAATGGCTTGTTGCCTACAGGCGATGTAACGGTTAAACAAGAGAAGGTTGTAAGTAATCCTGCTGGAGGAACTGAGACTCTTACTTCTGCCACAACTTCTAAGACGATTACAGCGGAAACTGAAAGACCAAATGTAGAAGTTGTTCTGCAAGTTAAGGATGGGGACAAATGGGTTGATCAACCTAAGAAAGCTGTTCGTAATAATGCTAATGACGAAAACGGACGTACTGCTAGTGGATATGAACTTTACGCTGGGGATGAATATCGATTTGTTGTGAAAGCTACGGATAACAGTGGTAAGATTCGTAATCTAGAAGTATGGGATGGTAGGACTGTCACAACTAACATGACAGAAACTACTCATAATTCTAATGGAACGATTACCAATATCACTGCAACTCCGACAACAGCTACTACTGCGAATCCAGCTACGTTGACAATCACAGGTACATACAACGCAAATCAAAGATATGCCCCAGGAAATGTTTGGTCACGTGAGATTCGTACAAAAGACCTTTCTGAAAATATAAATAATGACACTACATTTAAGGTTGTTCAAGGGAAATTAAGTGAAAAATTCCCAGGTAAAGTGCCAGCGACAGTTCAAGTAAGTAATACGACAACTCCATCAGAAGATGATAAACAAAAGATTCTTGCAGCGGTAAAAGCATCAAATCCACAAGATGCAAATCGTATACAAGGCTATGAAATATCAAATGATGGTACTGTGACCATTACTTATAAGGATGGTACAACGAATACAGTAAAACCAGACTTATCTGACTCGGACTATAGATCGAAATCAGTAAGCACAAGTGCGGTAGCATCTACCTCAGTGTCAACGAGTGTGATCACCTCACGCTCAACCTCTGAGAGTGTAATCACATCTAGATCGACATCTGAGAGTGTGATCACCTCACGCTCAATTTCTGAGAGTGTTGTGACATCTAGATCAACCTCTGAAAGTATAGTATCCTCACGTTCTACCTCTGCTTCTACATCGACATCAGCAAGTACATTGACATCAAGAAGCGTTAGCCAAAGTGCATCGACAAGTTCGAGCCAAAGTGCATCGACAAGCGCATCTAAGTCCGCATCGACAAGTTCGAGCCAAAGTGCCTCAACGAGCGCGTCTAAGTCAGCGTCAACAAGTGCAAGTCAGTCAGCAAGCACATCAGCTAGTCAGTCAGTATCGACAAGTGCAAGCCAGTCAGCAAGTCAATCGGCATCTGAGTCAGCATCAACAAGCGCGTCGACATCAGCAAGTCAATCAGCATCTGAGTCAGCATCGACAAGTGCATCGACATCAGCAAGTCAATCGGCATCTGAATCAGCTTCAACAAGTGCTTCAACGAGCGCAAGTCAATCAGCGTCAGAGTCCGCATCGACAAGTGCGTCGACATCAGCAAGTCAATCGGCATCTGAGTCAGCATCAACAAGTGCGTCGACATCAGCAAGTCAATCGGCATCTGAGTCAGCATCAACAAGCGCGTCGACATCAGCAAGTCAATCAGCATCTGAGTCCGCATCGACAAGTGCATCGACATCAGCAAGTCAATCAGCGTCTGAGTCCGCATCAACAAGTGCATCGACATCAGCGTCTGAGTCCGCATCAACAAGTGCATCGACATCAGCGTCTGAGTCCGCATCAACAAGTGCAAGTCAATCAGCGTCAGAATCAGCATCGACAAGTGCATCAACAAGCGCAAGTCAATCAGCATCTGAATCAGCTTCAACAAGCGCGTCGACATCAGCAAGTCAATCGGCATCTGAGTCAGCTTCAACAAGTGCGTCGACATCAGCAAGTCAATCGGCATCTGAATCAGCTTCGATAAGTGCCTCAACAAGTGCAAGTCAATCAGCGTCAGAATCAGCATCGACAAGTGCTTCAACAAGCGCAAGTCAATCAGCGTCAGAATCAGCATCGACAAGTGCTTCAATAAGTGCAAGTCAATCGGCGTCTGAATCAGCTTCACCAAGCACATCACCTTTAGAGTCAGCGTCAACAAGCGCCTCAGAATCAGCAAGTACATCACCTTCAGAGTCAGCTTCACCAAGCGCTTCAGAATCAGCAAGTACAAGCGCTTCTGAAACGCCATCAGAATCAGCAGGTAAGTCAAGACAGCAATTGCCAAATACTGGTACAGAAGCATCCAAATCATCTGTACTTTTAGGAGCTTTGGCAGCTGTAACTGGTCTAGGTTTGTTTGCGAAACGCCGTAAACGTGATGATGAAGAATAATTGAGTTAAAAATATGTAGAGAGTATTTTTATCTCGATTTATAAAACTCCCTTAGATGATCTTCCATCTAAGGGAGTTTTTTCACGATGCGACTATTGCTTCGTCTCGTTCTGTAGTGTAGTGAGTCTATAATATACTATAGAATAAGATGATGTGGCTTCTAAAGTAATGTTAGAAATTGGATTTGAATGCCCCAATCGATTTATTCTCATCTTATTTCTATCGACTATATACCAAAAAAACTTCAAGCGCATATAATAAATGTATTGAAGCGAATTGTAAAGTGGAAGGAGAAAATATTACACAAAGGCTTATAGTCTATTGCATGGAGATTTCACCAAGGTTTTTAAATGCTTTTAGAAGGAATCTATATTGTAAAATAGTGCTATTTTTGGTATAATTATATATTAGGCAATAGAATGTTTTTATTAAGTTTAATAGTATGAAATGGTAGGTATTATGAGTAAGAAAGTAATTGTTCTTGCAGCAAATCAAGCTTATGTGAGTTATTTAGAAACAACAATTAAATCTATATGTAGCCATATGAAACAGATTAAGTTTTATATCCTAAATGAAGACATTCCAACTGATTGGTTCCAGTTAGTAGAGAATCATCTTGAAATAATAGATTCAGAGATTGTAAATGTTAGATGTTCTTCAGCTATGTTTCAAGATTATAAACTTCCAACAGCTCATTTAAACTATGCTACTTATTTTCGTTATTTAATTCCGAATCATGTCGTAGAAGATAGAGCCTTGTACTTGGATAGTGATATGATTGTGACACAGGATTTATCAAATCTATTTGAACTGGATATGCAAGGTTATCCTGTTGCTGCAGTTGAGGACTTACCGACAACTTCGGATAAGTTTAACGCTGGATTATTATTGATAGATAATAAAAAATGGAGAGAGGAAGATGTTGTGAAACAGTTATTTGATTTGACTGCTCAACATCATCATGAGGTCTATGGGGATCAAGGAATCTTGAATCTCGCTTTTCAGGATAATTGGTATCGTCTTCCTCTAACCTATAATCTTCAAGTGGGATCAGATAGTCAACAATTTACACTAGGAGATATGGCTTGGTATGATCTTTTTAAAGGAAAACCAGCAGTTATTCACTATACTACAGGTTTGAAGCCGTGGCATCAACATCATTTTAATCGATTCAGAGAAGAATGGTGGTTTTATTACGGGTTGTCATGGGATGATGTTCTTCTTAGAAAATATCCTGCAAAGGAAGGATGGAACGCTCTTGTTTCAACACCACCTTATCAAACCGCTATTTACACGAATACTGTGAATTTGCATGAAGCAGAGAAGCTGATTAGAGCTCTTCCACAAGTGAATTTTAATATTTTGGCTCACTGCTATTTTGCTCCAGAAATTTTAATGTTAGAAAAGTATCAAAATGTTACTCTGTATCCGTGCTTTGATCCTTTGACGCATGAAAAAGTTTTCAACCAGTTAGATTTTTATCTAGATATTAACTATGAGGGCGAAATCTATAATATTATACAAAAGGTGGTTGATAAGGAAATTCCTTTCTATTCTTTCCAAGCAACAAATCATGCACATGAAATCTCTCACTATGTTTTTGAAAATCAAGATGTTCAAGGGATGATTCAGCATATCAAAAACTATTTGGATACCCTAGAAAATAAGGAGAACAAATGAAAACAGAACCATTAATCAGTGTTATCGTACCAGTTTATAATGTAGCACCTTATCTAGAATATTCTCTTAATAGTATTCAGCAGCAATCTTATCAACAGTTAGAAATTATTTTAGTTGATGATGGTTCAACAGATGATTCATCTAGTATTTGTAAAAAATATCTAAATCAAGATTTAAGATTTAAGTATATCTATCAAGAAAATGCAGGATTATCAGCGGCACGTAATACAGGGATTGCTGCAGCAAGCGGAGAATATATTACCTTTGTGGATTCGGATGATTGGTTGGATACGAGTGCGATTGAAATACTTTATCGGAATTTGAAAAAATATGACGCAGATATTGCGGCAGGAAACTATAATCTGTATAATGACAGTAAGCAAGAGTTCTCCTTTAAAGTTTTTGATAGCGATTATAGGGAGCAAGTTTATGCAGATAAAGAAATTATGTATCAGTTTGCTGAGCAGGAGATGAAGGACATGGCCTGGGCGTGCTCTGTAATGAAACTATATAAAAGGGACTTATTTGCAGGTTTACGTTTTCCTCTAGGAAAAAATGTTGAAGATACTTTTGTCATATACAAAGTTTTTCTTAAAGCTAAGAGAGTTGTTCATGTGGAGAAGGCTATTTATTGGTATCGGGTAGGAAGAGAAGGTACATTGAATAATGTTTGGACGGAAAAACGAGTTATGAATGAAATGGAAGCTTGGAATGAGCGCTTAGCCCTTATTGCAATGATGGGACATGATATATCTGGTCATAGTTATATTTATTATTGTCGCTTAACCCGAGCTCTTGAAATGATGGAAAAAGTTGGTTTACAAGGAACAGAAACCTATAGACGTGTGAAAGAAAATTATTATATTCGTTCAAGAGAATGGGAAAAGTAAAAAATGTTTATAATTGCAAAGAAAACAGATGATAAAGTACCGAAAATTAAGGAAATTTTTCAAAAATTAGAGAAGTCCTTAACCATATTCTATATTGATTGTTTTGATAATCTAGATAGTCTTGAACAAGGGGAGTTAACAGCGCTGACATACTTTCTAATGAAAGAAGAGGGGAAACCTCTCTTTTTTAACAATTTACCTCTGCCCCCTTACTGGGAGATAACGACAGATGGTTTAGAAGGCTATGTATATGATCAAGGTAAAAAGAAGGCTGGTATCCAGTTTCGTCAACCACAATCAGAGCGTACTGTCGCGAGAGTTTACTGGTATGATGAAGAAGAAAAATGTATCTGGATAGACTATTACAGCGCTTATGGTTGGAAAGTTTGTCGTGAGCTTTTAGATGAAGAAGAAAAGAGTGTACTGAGAACTATTTACAACTCAGAAGGGAGAGAACTTCTGGTAGAGTGGTTACAACAAGATAAAATAGCTTACTTTGATTCGCAGAAGAACCCGACTATCTATCCGAATCGTCATTCTTTTCTCCTTAAAGTATTAGAAGAGATAGTAGAGAGAAAAGATATTTTAATTTTGGGAGAAGAGATTCTCTCGCTTCTTCCCTCAAGCAAGAAAGACAATTACTATTATTTGGCAGATGATATAACAGAGGCTAATAAGATTGCAGACCGAGTGAATCAGGTACTAGTAATGTCTCCTAGAATTTCTGACGTTTCTCCTTACACTCATTTATATGGGATTGCCCTAGATAAACCAGTCCCAGTTAGACCACAAGCTATGATTGTTACGAATTCTGAATGGATAGAAGGTTTAGAACAACTATTGATTCAGTTTCCAGAGATTGATTTCCATGTAGGAGCAGTTACTGAGATGGGGAGTCGTATTACTAATTTATCTAGTTACTCTAATATCTATATCTATCCTGGGATGACTTATCAACTTTTCCAAGAACTACTCGATAGAAGTAGTTTCTATTTCGATATTCAGTATGATATTGAAATTTTCGCCTCTTCCTTACGTGCAGTAGAAAAAGGTGTATTACTTTATACATTGGATAATTTAACTCATCATGAAGAATATAAACAATTAGAAACTTGCTACGATACAATAGAGTCTCTCATTCAAAATGTACGCCAAGTTTTAGAAAATCCTGATAAGTATCATCAATTATCTAGAAATCAAGCTCAAATATTAGGAGTAGCTAGTTTAGAAGATTATCGTAGTTTATTTGATAGGTGGGAGAGAAAAAATGACGGTTTATAATTTTAATCTACTCTTAGGCTTTGAAGCAAATGGTGTAGATGTTGCCCAAGCCCATCGTTTGCAATTGTTTCGTAGTTTAGATTTAGATACTCGTTTTGTTTTTACTCAGTGGCCTAATTCTGATCAGTTGGATTATTTTTTATCAAAGGGCTATGATTATGAAGAACTTTTATTTGCCCAACTTCTTTTTACAGATCAACAAAGTGCAGCACCAACTCTTTCTCCACATGAACTAGAAGAACAGCTAGGTTTAAAAACTTCGCAAATCATTCATGAAACACCTTCAGCAAGAACTTATCAGTTGAACGAAGGAGAGCTACTTGTTTTCGTATATGGCAAAAAAGACCTCTCTAAAGTGCAGTTTATTGAATATTTTTCAGGGGGATATTTACTCAAAAGAGAAACCTATGCCTCAACAAAATTAGTAACAGATTATTTCATTTTGAATTATCAAAATGATCATGTTTTAGCTGAATTAGGAAGACGAGTCTATCATAATTTAGATGGAAGTGTCGGACTAGAAGAAATTTTAGTCAATGGGAAACAGCGTTATTTGCTTCATAATGAAAAATTAATAACACATGCAGAATTGATGGAAATCTTTGTTAAAAAACTTCAATTGAAGGCAAATGATATTGTGATTATGGATAGAGCTTCAAATATGGATTTTGCGCGTCCTTTGTTGGAGCAACAGTCAGGAGCTCGGTTGGGATTGGTATTCCATTCGGAACATACTTTTGGGGATCAACCTTTTAGCTATGAATATTATTACCCTGTAAAATATGCTCATCGTTTTGATTTTATGATTGTTTCGACTGACCTACAGGCAAAAGTTTTGAAAGAATCTTTTGAGAAAGAGGGAAAGGAAGCTCCTAGGATTTATGTGATTCCTGTAGGGAGCCTGAAACAGTTACACTATTCTGAGCAAGATAGAAAAGCTACCAAAGTGATGACGGCGTCTCGATTGATATATTCTAAGCGCGTGGATTTAGCAATTCGCGCAGTCGCATTGGCTAATAAAAAAGGTGGAGATATTGAGTTTTCTATTTTTGGACGTGGTATAGAGTATGATGGTTTGGAAAATCTTATCCAAGAATTAGGAGCACAGGAGTATGTTCATTTAATGGGCTATGCAGATCTGACAGCTCAATATTTGAATCATAGTATTTATCTGACAACTTCTTTATCCGAAACATTTGGTTTAACCTTGATGGAAGCGACTGGAGCAGGATTAGCAATGGTTGGTTTTGACTTGAGATATGGAAATCCATCCTTTATAAAAGATGGTTTTAATGGTTATCTAGTTTCTTTTGAGGATAAAAGTGATCAAGAAAGAGTCGAGGAAATTGCTCAAATTCTCTTGAAACTGACTTCAAAAGACTTATCTAGCTATCAAGAAGCTTCCTATCGTCTGGCAAGCTCGTATTTAGAAGAAAATATTCTAGAGTTGTGGAAAGAATTTTTTAGCAATGAGTTGTCAATTTCTTTTCAAAAATAAAAAGGAGATGAAATCGTGACAGAATTAATAAGTATCATTGTACCTATTTATAACGTTGAAGAATATCTTAAAGATTGTCTAGATAGTATCCAGAAACAGACCTACCAAAACTATGATTGTATCATGATTAACGATGGATCAACGGATAGTTCTAGAGAAATAGCAGAAACCTATTTAGTAGATAGTCGTTTTCGACTAATTAATCAAGATAATCAAGGATTGAGTGCTGCAAGAAATACAGGATTTAGGAATCTTAAGGAAGAATCTTCTTTTGTAGCTTTTGTTGATAGTGATGATTATCTCGACCCCTTATTTTTAGAAAAATTAACAGAACAAATCTCAGAAGATGTTGATATTATAGAAGGGACAATTCAGAGTTATAAAGAAGGTATCTACTATAATCTTCTTCAAATTCATCAAGATAAGATGGTTTTTACTACTGTAGAAGAAAAATTAGAACAGCTTGCGTCCCAGGGGCTGAGAACTAGTGTCTTCCCTAAATTGTATAGAAAAAGTCTGTTAAATGATAACTTTTTTCCTAAAGGATTCATCTTTGAAGATTTAGCAGTTATTCCAGAGCTAGTCACTCTTTCAAAAAAATGGGTTAAGATACAGGATGTTCTTTATTATTATAGAATCCGTGAAAATTCAATTACAACGAAATCATTCTCTGAGAAAAACTTAGATATTTTTAAAATTCTTGAGAAATTTGATTTATTCTTTATAGATGCAAATTTCAATGTAAAGCTTTGGGCTGAAAGACTCAAATTTCTACATTTAAATCATCAATATGAAACGACAGTCTTAGAAGATAATCCTTATGTTTCGAAATATCAAGAAAAACTTGAAAAGTTGATGCTTAAAATAAAAAAATATGAGAAGAGAGAAGTGACAGGAGAGTTGATTAGTATCATTATTTCTGTCTCTAATACCGAGCCTTATTTACGTCAGTGTTTAGATAGTCTTCTTAATCAAACTTATATTAGTTTTGAGGTTATTCTGTTAAATAATGGCTCAAAAGATTTTTCGGCTGCTATCTGTCAAGAATATGTTGAGAAGGATAATCGCTTTAAGTATTTTGAAACAGAACAGGATAGTATCTCTTCTTCTTATAATTTAGGAATCGAACGTTCGGGGGGGGGGGGGGGGGGGGGGGGTATAAAAAAAATGTGGGGGGGGGGGGGGGGGGGGGGGGGGGGGGGGGGGGGGGGGGGGGGGGGGGGGGGGGGGGGGGGGGGGGGGGGGG
>NZ_CAMHWH010000011.1:0-67892 GCF_946188685.1 Streptococcus mitis | reverse complement strand
TGGGAAAATTTATGCCTTAATCGGTACAAGTGGCTGTGGTAAGACAACACTCTTGAATATGATTGGACGATTAGAGCAGTATGACAAAGGACAAATCATTTATGATGGTACTTCTCTTAAGGACATCAAGCCTTCTGTTTTCTTTAGAGATTATTTGGGATACTTATTTCAAGATTTTGGCTTAATTGAAAGCCAAACCGTCAAAGAGAATCTCAATCTGGGTTTAGTTGGTAAAAAGTTGAAGGAAAAAGAGAAAATCTCTTTGATGAAACAAGCTCTAAACCGTGTAAACCTATCCTATTTGGATTTAAAGCAACCTATATTTGAGTTATCAGGAGGAGAAGCACAACGTGTTGCACTAGCGAAGATAATTTTAAAGGATCCGCCTTTGATTCTCGCAGATGAACCAACTGCGTCGCTAGACCCCAAAAACTCTGAGGAATTACTTTCTATCCTAGAATCTTTAAAAAATCCGAATCGGACCATTATTATTGCGACCCACAATCCTCTTATTTGGGAACAAGTGGACCAAGTAATTCGAGTTACCGATTTATCACATAGATGATATAGCAAGATTCAGCTATAAGAAAGTTTTTGATTATATACCGCATAAATTCCGAATATCTGAAGCACTTGTTTATAATCACAATATTATTTGAGAACGTAGTTTTGACTCGTTCTCTTTTTTGTTGTGATACTTATTTCAAGGAATATTTGGTAGGATTGGAGTGAAAAAAGATTAACTAGGAAAGAAGGAAGAATATGGAAGCCATTTATCAACGTGATTCGGATCAGGATGGACTGACTGATGCTCAAGAATTGGCGCTAGGAACCAATCCTCTTAGCGCAGATTCTGATGGTGATGGTCGTTCAGATTTAGTGGAAGTAGAAGAAGGAACCAGTCCCTTAGAAAAGGATTTACAAGACATAGACCAAACAAGTATAACTGAACCATCTTCAGTATTTATAGAAATGAAACAAAAGATTTCAGATATGATGGAGAGTCACTACAAGGAATTTATACAGGCTCTGATTAGTATTGAAACAGGGATTGAAAATCAACAAGATCTAGAAGACTTATATACTTACTACATGAGAACAGATGCCGTTTCTCTTTTGTCTAGTGATTTAGAAACCAGTCCTCAAGAGGTTGAAATGGAGATAGAGTTGTAGGGGAATCATGTGATTCTCCTATTTTCGTATAGTTGAAAGGAGCGAGTATGGAAGTAATGCAATTATTGGCTATGTTTCGTGGAACAATTCCAAAAGATAGGGAGAAAATGGGCCTATTTCTTCGTTATCAAGCGCAACATTTTGATGAGAAATGGCAAGACTTGGTAGAGAGTTTTTTGGGTGAAGAGGGCAAGATAGAAGAGATTCCTCACGTCTATTCTTTTGATCAAGATATTATTTCTTTCCTAGAGGCTAGTTCTGAAAATAATGACCAAGATTTAGAAAGTTACACAAGAAATTTTGGACAAGCAGGTCTAAGTAAATTATCTCAATTAAGTAATTTTGAGAAAAACTTGGTGCTAGAAGTCGCAACCTATAATCTTTCTACTCGATTTTACATCCAATCTGAAAAAGAGAAGTTAGAACCATTAAGTGAGCTTGTATGTCATCAAAATCAGGATGTCAATTTGGTCAATGTCTATCGGGTTGCGAATAATCTATCTGACCGTATTAGTAGAGATATAGAGGAGTTTCTTCTAATTGTTGATTCCAAAGAACTAACAAAAGAGGTTCTTGAGATTCATTTTGAGGAAAAAGAGGGAGATGTTCTAGCTTATTTGGGTTCAGAATTGATGGCTACTTTAGATACCGTTACGGATCTTGTCCATCATGAAGAAAACTACCAACAACTCCCACTGACACAAAAGTTGAAGATTATTACTCATTTTGATGATGTAAAAGCTAGAAACGAAAAGTCTAAGCAAGTAGAGGAAGCAGTCTTACCTTTAGATAATATTGACCAGGTAGAAGAAAATGTGGAAGTTTATTCCCTATCTAAAGTAGATAAAATTGTAGAAGAAGCTTTGAGGGAATATCCAATCGGTTCACAAGTAAGTTATAAAGGACAAGTATTTCAGTTGGTTTCGATTGAAAATGCACAGTTAAATGACTTAGTTCGCCTAGAGTTATTCAATGATTCCAACCAGTTATTCGAAGAGAATCCTATCTTATACTTGAACAGTTTGGAAGAGATTGAACAAGTATTGTCTCATGTAGAACTTGAAAAAGAAGATTCAGAGATTGAGATGGATTCATCAAGTGAAAGTCAGGAAATAGATTTGTTTTCCTATCTGGAAGAAGAAAAGGCAAAGGAAACAGAATCAACACCACTTAGTTCAAGTATAGAAGAGTTGGATATCCCTGTTCAAGATTTTGTTTTTCCAGATGATTTAGAGGACTTTTATCCTAAGACAAATCGAGAAAAGATTGAAACGAATATCGCCGCAATTGAACTTATTAAAAGATTGGAAAAAGAGGGACAACAAGCGAATCCAGAAGAACAAGAGCTACTAGCCAAGTATGTCGGCTGGGGTGGTCTTGCCAATGAATTTTTCGATGAACTCAATCCAAAGTATGAAACAGAACGTTTAACTCTTAAGAGTTTAGTAAGTAAATTAGAATACTCCACTATGAAACAAAGTTCTCTCACAGCCTATTATACAGACCCAATGATTATTCGCCAGATTTGGCAAAAGCTACTGGATGATGGTTTTGAGGGAGGAAGGATATTAGATCCTTCTATGGGGACTGGGAACTTCTTTGCGGCGATGCCTAGAAGTATACGAGAAAAATCAGAACTCTATGGGGTTGAATTAGACAGTGTGACAGGCGCAATTGCAAAACAACTCCATCCAAATGTCCATATTGAAGTGCGAGGATTTGAAGAAGTTCCCTATCAAAATAATAGTTTTGATTTAGTCTTAACGAATGTTCCTTTTGGAAATTTTCGCATTGCCGATAAAAACTACGATAAACCTTATATGATTCATGACTACTTTGTCAAACACTCACTTGATTTAGTAAGAGACGGAGGACAAGTGTCGATTATCTCATCTATCGGGACAATGGATAAGCGGACAGATAATGTCTTACAAGAGATTAAAACCAACACTCATTTTTTAGGGGGAGTTCGGTTGCCAGATATGGCTTTTAAAAAGATTGCAGGTACTCGAGTGACCACAGACCTCCTCTTCTTTCAAAAGGATCAAGCAAAGAATCTTCATGAGGAGGAGCTTGTCTTTAGTGGCTCTATTCCCTTTGAGGAGGATAAGCGTGTCTGGATCAATCCTTATTTTGATGGGAAATACAATACACAAGTTTTGGGTGAATATGAGGTACGCAATTTTAATGGAGGAACTCTCAATGTTAAGGGGGAATCAGAAACATTCACTACTGACATCATGGAAGCATTAGAGAATGTGGAGGCACCTAAACCAATTGACAATTCTTTGAAAGAACCTGTTTTTATCCAAGAAAAAGTGGATCATTCTATCCCAAGTCGTATTCGTGAGAACTTAGCGCTCTATTCTTTTGGATATGAGGGAAATCAAATTTATTACCGAGATACACATGGCATTCGGAAAAGTTCAAAAGTAGACGAAATTAGTTATTATGTAGACGAGAAGGGAGAGTTTAAAGCTTGGGACAGTTCTTTGTCTGAACATAAAATAGACCGATTCGTGCAACTTCATTTGACTGATGAGGAAGCACTAGATGTTTACAAGTCAGAAGAAGCGAGTAAAAGGGGGAAATATAAGGGACTGTTCAAAAAAACTGTCTTTTATGAAAGTCCCTTATCGGATAAGGATATTAGTCGCATTAAGGGAATGGTTGATTTGAGAGAGACCTATCAATCCTTAATTGAAATTCAACGTCATCAAGATTATAGTCGGACAGATTTTCAGGTATTACTTAGTAAACTCAATCGTGACTATGACCGCTTTGTAAGTCAATTTGGATACTTGAATGCCTCAGTCAATCGGAACTTATTTGATAGTGACGATAAGTATTCTTTGCTTGCAAGTTTAGAAGATGAATACATTGATTCTAAAGATCAGAAAGTAAAATATAAAAAATCTTTAGCCTTTGAGAAAGCATTGGTTAGGCCAGAGAGAGTGATTGCAAGAGTTTCAACGGCTCTAGATGCCTTAAACTCTAGTTTATCGGATGGTAGAGGGGTTGATTTAGACTATATGGTATCAATTTATCCCGAACATAGCCAAGCTGCTATTTTAGATGAGTTAGGAGACCAGATTTTAATAGATCCAGAAAGCTATTTAAGAGGGGAAAGAAAATATCTTTCTAAGAACCAGTTTTTATCAGGAGACATTCTCAACAAGATAGAAGTAGTTCAACTATTAGTGGAGGAAAACAACCAAGAATATGATTGGAACCATGCTTTAGATTTGTTAGAATCTGTTCGCCCTCCAAGGATTCATCTGGCAGATATTGAGTTTAAAATAGGGTCACGTTGGATTCCTCAATCCGTTTATGGTAAATTTGCCTTTGAATGTTTTACCAATCGTGAATTTGAATTATCTTCGCCTGATGTTGAACAGGTCATTGAAGCGAATCCTGTCGATGGGCAGGTTCATTTAAGGACATCATTTGCTTATCGCTATCCAAGTGCCAAAGATAGTAGTCTTGGAGTCAGTGGCTCACGTTATGATACAGGAAGAAAGATTTTTGAGAATTTACTGAATTCAAACCAACCGACGATTACTATGACTGTTACGGAAGGAGAAAAGAAAAAGACTATCACAGATTTGGAAAAAACCTCTGTTCTAAGAGCAAAAGAGCAGCATTTACAAGAGCTCTTTCAAGACTTTGTCTCACGGTATCCAGAAGTCCAACAAGTCATTGAGGAAAGCTACAATCGTCTTTATAATCGAACAGTTAGTCGAGAGTATGACGGTAGCCATCTAGTCATTGATGGCTTGGCACAAAACATCAGTCTTCGTCCTCATCAAGAGAATGCCATTCAAAGAATCGTAGAAGAAAAAAGAGCCTTGTTAGCTCATGAGGTAGGTTCAGGAAAGACCTTGACTATGCTTGGTGCTGGGTTTAAATTAAAGGAGTTGGGGATGGTTCATAAGCCATTGTATGTGGTGCCCTCTAGTTTGTCTGCTCAATTTGGCCAAGAAATCATGAAATTTTTCCCTACTAAAAAAGTCTTTGTGACCACTAAGAAAGATTTTGTGAAGGCGAGAAGAAAACAATTTGTATCACGTATTATTACAGGAGATTACGATGCTATTGTCATTGGGGATTCTCAATTTGAAAAAATCCCTGTCAGTAAGGAAAGACAGATGAACTATATAGAGGATAAACTCAATGAACTACGAGAGATTAAAACACATTCTGAAAATAAGTATACCGTTAAAGAAGCAGAACAATCAATAAGTGGTCTAGAGAAACAATTGGAAGAACTCCAACGTTTCAATCGTGATAGTTTTATTGATTTTGAGAACTTAGGAATTGATTTTCTCTTTGTGGATGAAGCACATCACTTTAAAAATATTCGTCCAATTACTGGACTTGGGAATGTAGCAGGTATTACCAATACAACCTCTAAGAAGAACGTGGATATGGAGATGAAGGTTCGACAGATTCAGGAAGAACATGATTTTAAAAATATTGTCTTTGCGACAGGGACACCTGTTTCCAATTCTATTAGTGAGTTGTATACTATGATGAACTATATTCAACCAGATATCTTAAAACGCTATCAAGTTGATTATTTTGACTCTTGGGTAGGTGCTTTTGGAGAAATTCAAAACTCTATGGAATTAGCTCCTACAGGGGATAAGTATCAGCCTAAGAAACGATTTAAAAAGTTTGTCAATCTACCTGAGTTGATGAAAATCTATAAAGAAACAGCCGACATTCAAACACAAGATATGTTGGATTTACCTGTACCAGAAGCCAATATTATCCCTATTGAGAGTGAGTTAACTGAAAACCAGAAACTCTATTTAGAAGAATTAGTTATGAGGTCAGATGCGGTTAAATGTGGAACAGTTGATCCAAGCCAGGATAACATGTTAAAAATTACGGGTGAGGCACGAAAACTAGCTATTGATATGCGTTTATTGGACTCTAGCTATAGTCTAGCAGACAATCATAAACTGCTTCAGGTAGTGGATAATGTTGAGAGAATTTATCGTGAAGGAATGGAAAATAAGGCTACTCAGATGATTTTTTCAGATATTGGCACACCTAAGAAAAAGGATAATGGCTTTGATGTCTATTCTGAAATTAAGGCTTTATTAGTTGATAGAGGAATCCCTAGTAAGGAAATTGCTTTTGTACATGATGCTAATAGTGATGAAAAGAAGAATAGTTTGTCTCGAAAGGTCAATGCAGGAGAGGTGCGGATTCTCCTTGCCTCAACTGAAAAAGGAGGAACAGGTTTAAATGTTCAGAGCAAGATGAAAGCAGTTCATCACCTGGATGTCCCTTGGAGACCAAGTGACATTCAGCAACGCAATGGACGGATTATCCGACAGGGAAATGAAAACAAGGAAGTGGATATTTACCACTATATTACCAAAGGTTCGTTTGATAATTATCTATGGGCAACTCAGGAGAACAAACTCCGTTATATTAAGCAGATTATGACTTCTAAGGAGCCGATTCGTGCTGCGGAAGACATTGATGAGCAGACCATGACAGCTTCTGATTTTAAGGCACTAGCAACAGGTAATCCTTATCTCAAATATAAGATGGAACTAGAGAATGATTTGACTCTATTAGAAAATCAAAGACGCGCCTTTCAACGCAGCAAGGATCACTATCGTCATACAATCTCTTACTGTGAAGAAAATATGCCCATTCTTGAGAAACGATTAAGCAAGTATGAAGGCGACATTCAACAGTCTGAAATATCGAAAGACCAGGCATTTTCTATGACGGTAGGTAAGCAAGCTTTTGATCAACGAGCTGAAGCAGGGGAATTCCTACACCGTCTTATCCGTCATAATCAAGCTGACAGCAAAGAATTTCGTACCCTAGCAAGCTATCGAGGATTTGACATTAAAATGCTTAGTCTTCCAATAAATCAACCTCTTCCTGAAACCTTCTCTGTTAAGATTGTAGGAGAAAATCAATATTCTGTCAGTTTAGATTTATATTCTCCTTTGGGGACGATTCAAAGGCTTCAGCATACGATTGATCACATCAAGGAGGATCAAGTGAAAACTCAGAACTTATTGGATGAATTAAAGGATAAATGGACTACTGCTAAGGTAGAAATTGAGAAAAATTTTCCAAAGGAAGAGGATTATCAAACTAAAAAGGCCGAATACGATGTACTCGCGCCATTGATTGAAACAGAAACGGATTTAGATATTATTGATCAGGCCTTAAGACAATTCCATGAAAAAGGAAACGAAAAGCAAGAACAACTTTCTTTTGAATTGGATTAAAAAATAGATACAAATAGCGGACAAGAAACGAAAAACGCGGTAAAATAAAGATAGAAAGAAACGAGGTAACGATTATGATGGAAGATACCTATTATCAATTAGAAGAAACCTTGGTACAGGGATTTCAAACCCCTGAAGAATATCAAGCTTACAAGGAACTAAAGGAACATTATGAGGAAGTGACTGGGGATTACAGCTTTTCTAAACGAGAACTCACTAGCCAATTGGAAATCGCTCTTCAGAATCATCGAGGCGTGGACTTTGAAGAACATGAAAAAGAGGACTATCTGGAATTGGTTCAAAAACTAGAAGAGTTTGATTCCTCTCTTGCCACCCATTATCGTCAGTTGATTGACTAGAAAGGAGAAAGTCATGAATGATTTACTCCTTATCCCAGTAATTTTTTTAGCAGTAGGAGGAATTCTCATTCTTTTATGGAGACTCTTTCTTATTGCCAGTGGACTTTTCCTGATTGGTTTTATCAGTTTTCTTATTTTCGTTGAGGGTTATGGAATTTATCTTCTCTTTACAGAAACTGAACTTTACACGGCAGATTTAGCCCAGAATGGTCTGATAAGCTTTACAGGATTTTATGCGGTATTTAATCTAGCCTTGCTTGTATGTGGTGTTTTGAAAATCATTAGTTGGAAAAGAAGGCTTAATTCCCAAACTAAGTTTCACCGCTAATCCAAGTGGAAGTTAGTCTGATAAAAATCGTAAAAACCAGTGGAAATCCGTGTCAGGGTAAGTTCCACTGGTTTTACTAATGCTTGATTTCATCGCTTTTGTAGCCAAAATGAATCGAAAAAAAGAGCGCACAAAATCCCCTCATCTGAAAGCATTTCAGATTAAGTTCCGCTATGGTGTAAGTTAGTGTGAGACGTTTGAATGGGTTGAAGATTAATTTTTAAATCTTATGTCGGAGTAATTTAGACGACTGACAGACGTCTTCTGCAGGTATTTTAGAAAAGCCGAGAAGTTCAGGAATCTCTTCTCCGTAAGTAAAGGCAAAGAGTTCATAGGCTGACTTTCCATTTAAAGCAGAGCGTTTGACACTGTTGACATGAGAACAAACGAGATTGATGTACTCTTGGGTTAAATTGTCAAAAGAAGTTCCTTTAGGTAGAATGTTTCGAATCAGTGTGTGATTTTTCTCAATTCTCCCTTTCTGGTCAGAGCGATTAGGATCACAAAAGAAGAGCTTACTCTCTCCTCGCACATCCATTTCGATATCATCAACTCTGGCAAACTCTCCACCATTATCTGTTAGGATGACAGGAAAAAGTTGGCAGAAATCTTTGTCAGCTTCATGAAGGGTGTTTTTGATATCATAGAGGTGTTTGGTAACCTCAAGGGCAGTTTTATTATCCAGAAGTCTAGCAAAGATAAAGTAACAGAAAGAGAGATTGAGGGTGAGTAGAACTTTACCTCCCGTTCTGCCCATAACGGTGTCCATTTCCAGCCAAGAATTCAGTTGGTTAAGGGTTAAATAATTTTGGAAATCCTCATAGGAACGGCCTTTTTTGGCTTCTTTAGGAATAGAAGGTAGTTTACTTTTCCGTCTTTCTTTAAATTTAACGGCTCTAGCAAGATCAATCGGAGCGATAGACAGGGGTACTCTTTTCGGATGTGTCGATAGACAGTTGAGGAGCTAACATCAAGGTTGTGAGTTTTCAGAGTATGATAGATGTGTTGTCCCTTTTTAACCCCATCAGAAATGACTTTATCTATGTCCCAGAAAGTCTGAAAATCAAGGAGAGTTCCTTCACGAGCTTCGACAAGAGTTTGTTCGTACTGCTTTTGAGCTTGCTTAGCGAGGTAGAAGATTTTCTGATAGCCACAGTTTTGTCTTCTTTTAGGACACCCATTACAGACAAAGGGAGCTTTATCTAGTAGAGGGCAAGGAAGGTTGTTAGAGGTAGAGTATCTAATTTATTTGTTTCGTTTGACTTCTTTAGAAACAGTAGTAGGTTCTTTTAGAACAAGTTGCCCGATAGCTTTGAAGGTTTCACCGCGATCTAAACCTAGTTGGATATCATTACGGTCTGAAAGGGTAAGGTGTTTGTGTTTTGTCATAGTGGATCTCATTGTTAACTCAAACGTCTCATGCTTAATTCCACCATAAAAATCCGTTTTAGACTAATTTCCACTTCGGCTAGGCAAGTGGAAGTTACTTTGAGAAGTTACCTCTAACAATTAGCAAATATAATCCAAATAATAATCCTATTCAGATTGCTAAAATAGTGGATGTATATCATGGTGCTGAATTTTTAGATTCTACATATAATATGCAAAGTAGATTTGGAAAAGTAGTAATGACATACAAAGATTAATCTTTAATCAGCTTAAATGATGATAAAAATAAAACACTAACCCGAAAATTTGTATAAAACAGTTTATAGGATTGGTGTTTTTATAATAGACTTCCTACGAAACAAAAATATGATACAATAAAACTATGAATTATGAAGCAAGTAAACCATTAACTGATGCACGCTTTAAGGGCCTTGTTGGTGTTCAGCGCGCTACTTTTGAAGAGATCTTAGCTGTGTTAGAAACAGCTTATCAACGTAAATACGCAAAAGGTGGACGAACCACTAAGTTAAGCTTAGAAGATTTCCTCATGGCTGCTCTTCAATGCATGCGCGAATACCGTACTTATGAACAAATCGCGGCTGATTTTGGCATTCACGAAAGCAACTTAATCCGTCGGAGTCAATGGGTTGAATCAACTCTTATTCAAAGTGGTTTTACGATTTCAAAAACTCATCTTAGTGCTGAGAATACGGTGATTGTGGATGCAACAGAGGTAAAATAAATCGTCCTAAAAAAATCAACTAGCCAAGGGAGAATTGTTTCTTTGGATATCGCTGTGAACTATTGCCACGATATGAAATTGTTCAAAATGAGTCGCAGAAATATCGGACAAGCTGATAAAATCTTGGCTGATAGTGGTTATCAAGGACTCATGAAGATGTATTCACAAGCGCAGACTCCGAGGAAATCAAGCAAACTGAAGCCACTAACTCTTGAAGATAAAGCCTATAACCATGCGCTATCTAAAGAGAGAATCAAGGTTGAGAATATTTTTGCCAAAGTAAAAACGTTTAAAATATTTTCAACAACCTATCGAAATCGACGCAAACGGTTTGTATTACGAATGAATTTGATTGCTGGTATTATCAACCGTGAACTAGGATTTTAGTTTCGCAGGAAGTCCAATAAAGAACTCGAAATGCAGCTAGACATCCTAAAGCAAGCGGCGGTGATTATGGCACGAAAAGAGAAGTAATCACTGCTAACAAAGACAAATATAGCATTTCAGCCATGTGTCGTTGGTTTGAGATTCCTCATTCTAGCTATTACTACAAGGCTGTTAAACCAGTCTTTGAAGTGGAACTTGAAGAAAATATCAAAGCTATTTTTCTCGAAAGTAAGGCCAGATACAGGGATAGGAAAATCAAGAAATGTTTGGAAAATGAAGGCATTCAGCTATCTCGTCGTCGGATTCGTCGCATCATGCACAGACTCAACTTAGTATCCGTTTATCAGAAAGCAGCCTTCAAGCCACATTCAAAAGGGAAGAACGTGGCAGCTATTCCTAATCACTTTAGCCAGATAATTTCATCAAGAAAAGTCTCTAAAAGCTTTAGTGACAGACTTAACCTACGTCCGTTTCGGTAATGGCTGGGCTTATGTTTGCTTGATTATTGACCTCTTCAATCGTGAAATCATCGGTCTGTCAGTTGGTTGGCAAAAGACCGCTGGATTGGTCAAACAAGCGATTCAGAGCATACCTTACGCTCTGACCAAGGTTAAGATATTCCATTCATATCATGGGAAGGAGTTTGATAATACTTTGATTGATGACATATTGGAGGCCTTCGGAATCACCCGCTCTCTTAGTCAAGCAGGCTGTCCTTACGACAATGCCGTCGCTGAAAGTACCTATCGTGCTTTCAAAATGGAATTTGTCCACCAGGAGACTTTCCAGACGCTAGAAGAATTGGCCTTAAAAACCAAGGACTGTGTCCACTGGTGTAATCACCAGCGCATTCACAGCAGCCTCAACTACCAAACACCTATGACCAGACGTTTAGTCATTTAGAAAAAACACTTTATAAACTCTGTACAAAAAAGTGTTGCCTTTTCAATTATTCGGACAAGTTTGCGCCAGCATAGGCCACTTCATGCCAATAGTCAAAGGGAGAGGAAAAACGACCATTTTATTCATATGTCCTCTATATAGACAGCAGAGTATAGATAGAATTCCTTGAAATTTTTACTATTACTGATTATAACTTACAAATTTGGAAATATAAAATCTAAAACCTTTATAAATATTCCTGGAATTAGATATATAAAGGTGCCCGCTAAACCTATCATAAGAACATGCAAATATACCCCAAATCTATTTATCAACAAAATAAAAAACGGTTGCTTCTGTATTAAATATAGACACATTGCCATAAACAATGTTAACATTATGATTCCAATTATTTTTTTCAATATATACCTATTGTATACTGGTGCTATTTCATTTAGTTTATTTGAAATAAAAAATAAAATAATCAGGAGGGAAATTGATGTTGATGTAATAGGGCCATATGCCTCTAAAAAGTAAATACAAGGTATTTGAATAATAATTTTAACAATCATGCCGTATAGTAGATATCTAAATGAGTTTTTTCTTTCATCAACTGCTAACAATAACGGAGATAGTAAAGTATAAAATGCAAGCAACGGTGTCTGAATAACATTGGCAATAAATAAACTCAAAGCTGTCCTAGATGGAATTCCATAAAAAATAGTGTATAGCGGTTTTGACAAAATAGTAACTCCTACCGTGACAGGAATAAGTATTGAACTTAAAATTAATAAACTATTTCCAATTAGTTTTGCGATATTTTTAATATCTTTTTGTAAATAAGCTCTGGTCATCAAAGGAATTCCAACCACAGAAATTGATGACGCAATCGAGATAATAATGGCAGTAATTTTTTGGGGGTTAGCCGCAAAATAAGCATACTGTATTTGTAAATCTTTTGTTGAATAATTTGTAAATACAGACATAATGTTATAAAAACTTAATTGATCTACAATTTGAAAAAGCTGAATTGTTGAACCCATAATAACAAAAGGAAGGGCTTCCCTAAAAGTCTCTACCAAAATAATCTTATTGTTAAAAGATTTAGATGGACGTTTGGAGGTAATTATTTTAATTAAAATTCCTTGTTTAAGAAGAAAATACAATAACAGAAAAAAACTAACTAGCATTCCAATGAATGCTGCAAAGGTTGAATGTTTGACTGCTAGTAAATAATCACCGTTACCATTCTGCATTATTAAATAAGTAGAAATTAGCATATAGCCAACTCTAAAAAATTGCTCAATGATCTGACTGAGTGCTGAGGGTTTAAGTTGATTTAATCCCTGAAATGTTCCTCTTAATAGACTCATTAATGGAAAAATTAACACAGCAGGTGCTAGGGTTCTTAAAATTGGTACAAGTTCTTCTCCACCTCCAGATATTAAAGATAAAAAAGGTGATACCAAATACATGACAAAACCCGCAATAACTCCCAGAGTCAGCATTAGTATCGCAAGTGATTTAATTAGAAAATACGCATACTCTTTTTGATTTAATGCAAAATACCTAGAAAGTTGCTTCGCTACCGCATCTGGAAGACCAGCTGTAGAAATCAACAGAAATAATGCATAAAAGTTATAACCTAGCAAGAATATTGCATTTGCTTTTGGTGCATATTCGCCCATCCAACGATACCATAGAATTATATAGAGCAAACCGATTAGACGACTGGTAAAATTAGCTACCGTCATCCACGCCATTCCATTAATCAAAGAATTTTTAGATTTCATTTTTATTTTTCCTTTTATATTTAGGCTCTGATAAGAATTCAAAGTATAACATTCCTAATAGTAGATCATTATTTTTTATTTACATATATATTTAACCATAAATTTTATTGCATAGCCATTTCGTTTTAAAATAGTATTCTAAACAATATGTACCGAATCAAATTATCTAAATAGTTACACTACTTTTCTTTTCAGAGCAGCACAGAATTGTTCAACTTGGTGAGTTCAGAGAGTAAGAGAGAAGCAAAAGAAAATAGTAACCTCTAACTAGCACAAGATTATCTAGTTGCTTTTTGGGATGAAAAGTCTACCTATAATAATGACATAAGTTTGAAATCTATTCTATCATAACTACACTTTTTTGTCACTTCTAATTTATTTGAATAGGCATAACCTATAGAAGGTGTAAAACTATAACATATAACAAAGATTTGTGAAATTTTGAAGTAACATTATTAAGTCAAAAATTAAAAAGAAAAGATGATAACTTATTTGAGTCATATCTTTTCCAAGATTATTATATAAATTTTAGGGCAATAATATAAAATGATCTAAAATTTCCTATTAAACAACTAGCAATTTGAACATTTTTTAAAATTGAGTTTAGTCAAGTTCTTAATTGACTATTCTATAATTATATGATAATATTAACAATGTAAGACTTAGTGCTTATAAATTATTAGAAAGGAGTTTTAATATGCGTAAATTGACTGAAAAAGAAGCTAAAAAAGTTTCTGCTGGTAAGTTTAAATGGTACTGCCAAAAGAAATATCCGTATAGCTGTTTTTGGTATTGGATTTAATAATCAAAAATAGTACTGGTAATTGGGAGGCTATATTTTTTAGTCTCCTAATTCTATTTATAAAGTGAAAAAGCAAGGAAATACAATGATTCATACAGAACAGTCTTTTAGTGATGATTGCGGAATTGCCGTTGTTCTAACAATAGCCAAATTGTTTAAAAAAGATGTAACGAAACTTTCTAATTATTTGAAGAAACTTGAGATCTCAGATTCTAACTTATCACTCTATGATCTGAATAGATTATTAGATTGCTTTGGAATTAAATCTGATGCCTTTTATGTCTCAGATTTTGATGAATTATTATCACAGAATCTTCCTGTTATCATGAAAGTAGACCCACATGCAGAACACTATATTGTTCTCCTAAGTAATCAAGGTAATAAAATCAGAATTTCTGATCCGGCAAAATCTAAGATAACAACAATAAGTAAAAAAGAACTTCAAAGAAGATTTGATAACTATGCCATTATTATTCAAAAAGGAGAAAAAACTGACAATGTTGTAATCGATAGTTTAGGAAGAATTGATACTACCAAGATTATTAGTACCTTTGTTAACCTTAAACAAGTTATTTTTTTATATATTTTTTCCATAATAAGTTTGTTGGCGCCAGCTATCGCTACCACTCTCATAACCGATCTTAATGTATTTTCTTTTAACTTTCTTTTATTATTGATTTCGCTTTTTTTATATGCCACCTCTTATAGATACTTGGTTCATATGCGACTCAAAATTGTCAATAATTTTACCGGATATATATTAGATAAATGTTTCAGAGCAAGTTTATCTAATATTGGTCAATTTAAAATGGACACTGATATCTCTAGATATTTTTGGAATCTTTTTGGAATCTTTTTGGAGCATCTAATGGAATAATTAATAGATATTTTTTACGATTTGATTTTACTTATCTTATTGTTTTAGCTTCATTCCTACTTATCTATGACTTGAAAGCTTTCTTTGCTTACTTTGCAACTTTATTTATTTTAATACTCATGTTAATAAATCCTATTAATAATCTTATAAATGATGTAAAAGAAATGATTGAAGCTTCAGGTATTTGGACGAATAATTTTTTGGAAATGTTACGAGGTAATTTAGATATACATTCATTTAATAAATCTATTGAAGCGACTAATTACCATAATAGTAGTATGAATAATTATTTTAAAAAAACTATTAATGTCAATAATAGTAAAATTTTGGTTACGAACATTATAAATATAGGTATGTTAGTTGCAGTTCTTATAGCAACTTTATGCTTGGATAGGGAAACACAAGAGAAAGGAATGTTTGTTTATCTTTTATTTATTGCTTCTAGTGGTTTTAGTAAACTAATTAGTAATTATATAGACTATGCTTCTAGCAAAACTGAAATTGAATTTATATACTCCAGAATCGATATTCCAAGAACTAAAGAACTAGAGCATATGAATGATTTTACTACCATTGATAAAGTAACTTCTATAGAGGTGGAAACATTGGCCATTCCAGTCAGTAACTCAAAAATAATTAACTACCCCAAAATGAAATTCGAAAGCGGTAACGCATATTTAATTATAGGAGAAAATGGAGTAGGAAAGAGTACATTGTTTAGATTCTTTTTAGAATTATATCCAAATTATACCGGTTTAATCAAAATTAATAATCAAGAGACTGAAAAAAATTTTTCACTTCTAAAATTTATATCTTACTATTCTACTGATTCCTCTCTCTTTTCTGGTAGAGCAGATAGAAATATAGATTTTACAATTTTTGATGCTAATCCCCATAAAAAAATTGTAAATGATTTTCAATTAAATGGAATTCCATCTTATATACATGGTAATGGTGATAATATTTCAAGTGGGCAAAAACAAAAAATCTTATTGTTAAGAACGTTAAATAAAAATTCTGATATATATCTTTTTGATGAACCCACCGTAAATTTAGATTATGAATCAAAACAAAAGTTCTTCAAATATATTGAAGAACTGATAAAAAATAATAAAATTGTAATTGTTATATCACACGATTCTCTAGAATATGACTTTAATAAAATTTATAGTTTAGGAGATAAATAGATGAAAAAAAGAAAAATGAATATGCTACTACTGTTTAGTTCAATTGTACTATTAGTCGGTATACTATATAATACAGTCCTACAGTCACCTCAAATTACAGAAGTAGAATACCAAAATAATATAGCCAAGACAGAAAAAGTTAAAACAGATAATATAGATGAGATTATAAAAGGAATCCCTAATAAATCTTATTATTTATATATTGGTCGATCTACTTGTCCATATTGTAGAAAATTTTCACCAGTCATAAAAGAGTTAAGTTCAAAACACAAGGTATTCTATTTAGATGCAGAAAATTTTAACTTTGACAAAAATACTGAAAGTTTAATAGACAAAACACTCGATATTGAAACTGTTCCATATATTACGTATTATAACAATGGAAAATTAACTAAGTCAATCAACGATTCTTCAGCTACTATTGAAGATGTTTTATCCTTATCTTTGGAAAAATGATTAAATTTTTCTTCTGTCACTTTCTTTTTCAAGATAGCCCAAACCTGCTCAATAGGATTCAAATCTGGTGAATAAGATGGTAGAGGTAAGAAAAAGTGTCTATATTGGATGCACAGTTCAGACAAGATGTTCTTGGGATGAAAATTTGTCCATATCTTATTTCAATCTATTGCATAATTCATTTCTTTAGTTTCACTCAAGGCACAACACAGAATGAAAAAGTATTGTGCTCTCTATTTTGTTTTATAATAATAGTGAGAAAGCCTATCACTACTACAAATCACGGTGAGGTGAATAGGTGAGTGGTACAGCCACTACCTCGCATTTTTATAGGTGTCATTCTTTCTATCAAGCACAACTAACTGTGACTAGGAGCACGTAAGGTATTACAACTTGGTAATACCTTTTTGATATTAGCCCATGTTTTCTCAATAGGATTGTACTCAGGTGAGTAGGGAGGAAGAGGTAAAAATTTATGCCCAAACTCTTCACACAAGAGTTCTAGCTTACCCATTATATAGAATCTTTCATCATCCATAATAATAACTGATGGTGTATTTAATATTGATAAGAGAAACTTCTGAAACCAAGCTTCAAAAAAGTCGTTCGTCATTGTTTCTTCGTAAGCCATTGGAGCGATTAACTTACCATGATAACAAGAGCTTTCTCGAAAGGGAGAAGCATCCATCATCTGAATCAGAGCTAAGCGCTCGTGTTGCGTGTGTTTGTCTTGAATAGAAACATCTCTATACACTCCACTCGTCAAGTCGGATAGGGCATTTATTTGTATGAGATTATAGGATTTAACATCTGTTTGGGTTTAGATAGAGGTTTCTGTATCCATGGGATTTCGAGGAATACAGATATCACTCCCATCTGCAGCGAATATTGGGAAAACAGTGTTGAGTGGAATAGGTGCTGTAAATTTTTTAAATAGGGCATAGAAAGCCTCAGGTTTTATTTGATAGCGTCTTTGAATAAAGGCTGAATTTGAAACTGTCAGTTTGGCATCTAGTAATTCTTTTGACAGTGATTTTCCTCCCATTCCCAGAATGGTACGAATCATGGTTTCTAGTGATAACCTTCTTTTACGAGTAAAGGCCTGTTAATCTTGTTTGACAAACTCAACTTTTTGACCAAGGATACTCTGAATACTCTTATTCACGTGGGCTTTTATTTGTTTTATCATGGGAAATACCTCCGTAACTCTAGTTTATCACATAAAAAAGAAACCCAAATACAGAATCGTATTTGAATTTCTTAACTTAATTATATTGGACTCTTCAGAGACTTTTTCTTGTGATAAAAGCTCCAAGTCATATCTGGTATTCTTGACCTAGTTTTTATAGAAAGAAGGTCTAAGATGTTAAATAAAGTCAAAACTAAAGCCTTAATTAGTGTTGGAGCAGTGGCTGCAACTAGCTTTATTCTCATGATGGGATATACTATTGGTCAACATTCTACTGCTAAACAAAGTCGCAAAGAAATCGAATTGGCTGCAGCTAAACTTGTAGAGGACAAACAAGCAGAAGATAAAGCAAGTATTTTGTCATCAGATACTGTAAAAGAATTTTTGACACAGTACTATACGAAAGAAAAACTAGGGGAAAATAATACACGTATTCAACCTTATATGACTGAATCAGCTTATTCTCAAGAATTGTCAAGTCAAAATGATGCCATGAACCAAGTGTATAAGGATTATATTCTGGATTATCATTTTGAAAAAGCTGATATCTTTGTCAATCAGACTACGAATCAAGCCATTGCCATGGTCTCTTATAATGTAACCTATGTATCTAATTTAAAGAATGCCAACCAATCAAAAACCAATCAGACAGAAACAAGAACTGTTAAATTGTCCTATTCTAAACTTCCTGGTAAGTTATTGGTCAACCAAGTACAGGTTTGGAAATCTGGGTTAGATGATTTGGATAAGGCCACTCCCAAAAATTTAGAAGAATCCTCATCTGTTCCATCACTGCCAAATACTACAACAAAATGATGATATTGCATGGAAATAGAAGAATGTAAGCAAATTTCAATTCTTGATGTAGCAAGTCGTTTAGGTATCTCCTTTAAACAAGTTTCGAGCAGTGTCTATGAACATCCTGAACACGATTCATTCCGGATTTTTTCAACTACCAATACTTTTAAATGGTTTTCAAGAGATATTCAAGGTGATGTCATTGATTTTGTTCGACTTGTTAAGGGAATTTCCTTTAAAGAAGCTCTAGCCTTTCTTTCTAAAGAACCTTTTCAAAAAGAAGCTGTTCAAGAAAAAAGAGAGAGACCATTTTATTATCCTTTAAAGAGAATAGAAGATTCTAACTGTAGTCTGGCCAGATATTACTTAACAGAATGTAGAGGAATTTCAGAAGAAATTGTACAAAGGATGATTCAACAAGGTTTGATGGCACAAGCCAGTTGGAAAACAAATGAAACTGTTGAACCTGTTATTGTTTTTAAAAGCTTTGATCATCGTCACAAGCTGCAGGCAGCAAGCTTACAAGGGATATATAAGAATCCTACTCTTTCTAGAGAGAGGTTAAAAACGATTCTAAAAGGAAGCCATGGACATGTTGGAATATCCTTTGACATTGGTAAACCAAATAGACTGGTCTTTTGTGAATCGTTTATCGACTTGATGAGCTATTACGAACTTCATCAACAAAGCCTATCAGATGTTCGTTTGGTATCTATGGAGGGATTAAAAAGGTCTGTTGTTGCTTATCAAACTTTACGACTGATAGCTGAAGAAAATCAGAAGTTGGAATTTTTAGATACAGTAATACCTTCAAAGTTATTGCCTTTGTTCAATACAATTCGTGATACCACCAGCTATTTTGATAATCATTCTGATTTATTGACACTGGCAGTAGATTGTGATGATGCAGGTAAAGATTTTTCTGATAAGTTATCTAAATCAGGATTTCCTGTTTTACTGGATTTACCTGATAATGAATATGGGAAAGAAAAAAGAGACTGGAACGATATTCTTCGAGAAAAGAAATCAGATTTACAATTGATGTTCGAGAATGCAAAAGAGACATTGAGGAATCAACCAGTAAGACAAACCTCTCAATGTTTAGAATTGTGATAACAAAATCAAGATGTTTTAGCTAATATTAGAATGAAGGAGGATAGTATATGACCATTATTGAACGCTTAGAAGAAAAGGTCACTAGGCAAGAAAGTAAGGTAGCAAGAGAGACAGAAAAACTAGCTGCTTACAAAGAGCAACTGGAGACAGCGATGTTTGCGACGTTCAAAAGGCGTCAAAGCATCAGTCACATGAGTTTTGAAGAAGCTCTTGATCATGCCTTTGGTAAAGAAAGACAATTCGATGATTCTGAATTTAGAAAGGATGAAATGAGTGAATGACAAAAGATTGGAATTTTAATCAACCATTAGAAAGTAAATCAGAAAATCAAGAAGATCCAGATAAAATTGCGGCCTTATTTGGAAATCATCAAGGAGGTAATGATGTAAATTATGAAGCAGCTTTTCAAAAGCGCAAACAAGCACCTGTGACGGAATCAAATTCTAGTTCTAAACCCAAAGTTACAGAGGTTAGAACAGGAAAAGAGACAGATATCACTACAAGTTATCAGCAACATCTTAAAAGACTGATTGCGGATAACAATAGCGATATTCAAAGTAGTCAAAAGAAAATTGAAGAGCTACATACGTTGATTGACACAAAGAATAAAGACAATAAGAAATTGCAGTCCATTTACGATGCGATTTCCGAATTACACTAAGCAGTCCTGATAGGCTGCTTTTTTTGAGAGGTTATAGATGTTTACAACATTTTTTAAGAAAAATCACGACAATAGTGATGTATTTAAAAAGCTGATTCATAGACTATCTGATATGTCTGTCCAAGATCTTGAAAAAATAGATCGACTGCTAGATATCATTTTCACTCCAAACCAAGAATCACAACAACTAAAAACAGAAGCAACTTACAGAGAAGAAACTTTGGACGACACATTAAAGGAAGCTAAGAACCAACTTCATAAAGAACAATTGGAGAAGAATTTAGAGAGATTTAGGAAAAATGGAATGAAATAAATGGTTTTATAAAATTTTCTTTTACTTGCATAAAGTCTTGTGTTATACTTTTAGTATAGACTAGAGAAGGAAGTAAATATTTTGGAGTTGACTACCAAGCAGGAAAAGCAACTAGGTCAGACGCAGTGGTTTCATGCTACATTATTGAGACATTTAGAATCCTTAAAAAAAGGAATCGATGTTAAATTTAATTTAGGAAGTGAGCTAGACTTTGGACCTGGTTTCTATATCACACCTGACTTTGAACAAGCTAGAAAATTTATTAACAAGCAAGTTGAAGTATTAAATCGAAGCACTTCTAATAATAATATTTTTGACTCAGAAGAAGAAGTAGGAATTATAGTAGAATTTCGTATTTCAAATTTTATAGAAATTTTTAAGAACCCTGACTATCATTGTCACTATTTTGCAAAACATAAAAAGTCAGAGTCAGATTTAGATTTTGCGGAATTTGTCGTTCAAAATCGGGAAAATCCAGATGAATTACAACACCATTTTGATTTTATCTATGGTGTTCAGACTGATGACAATCCAACCCAAGCTTTAGCTCGTTTTCGTCAGAATGAAATTACAAAAGAAGAAATGCTTGCTGAGTTTAGAAAACCCTATTCTTTTAAACAATTATCCATTCACAACCAATCTTTTTGTGATATAATGAAAATAGAGAAAGTTTATCAATCAAAGACAGGAGAGGAGTTACAAAAATGGCAGTAGTATCGTTGGAAAATAATATTAAACTATATAGTTCAGAATTATTTCAAGCACTATTAAAAGCCTCTAATTATAAATTGGATGAGCGTATTGCTCAGACTGTTGCAGAAGGCTATGCTCGTAATCTAGATTATTCTGATCCTGAACTGATGCATGTTGGTGTAACTTCGGTTGCTAACAACCTGCTTACAAAAATTAAACAAGAGTATTTTATTGTATAGTATTTTGAAAAGCCACCGAAAAAGGAATTACTCTTTAAGGTGGCTTTTTTAGAAGTAAAGTTTAGGCTAGAAAAACAACAAAAAATGCACCAATTTTGGTGCATTATGCTTTTTTATGCTATAATTGAATTATAAAAATAAAGGAGTTTGCCATGATTGGAAAGAACATAAAATCCTTACGTAAAACACATGACTTAACACAAGACGACTTTGCCCGAATTGTAGGAATTTCTCGAAATAGCTTGAGCCGGTATGAAAATGGAACGAGTTCAGTCTCTACGGAATTAATTGACATCATTTGTCAGAAGTTTAATGTATCTTATGTCGATATTGTAGGAGAAGATAAAATGCTTAATCCTGTTGAAGATTATGAATTGACTTTAAAAATTGAAATTGTGAAAGAAAGAGGTGCTAATCTACTTTCTCGACTCTATCGCTATCAAGATAGTCAGGGAATTAGCGTTGATGATGAATCTAATCCTTGGATTTTAATGAGTGATGATCTATCTGACTTGATTCATACGAATATCTATTTAGTAGAAACTTTTGATGAAATAGAGAGGTATAGCGGCTATTTGGATGGAATTGAACGCATGTTAGAGATATCTGAAAAGCGGATGGTAGCTTAATGGAAATCCAATATTATACTGATAGTGAATTCAAACATGCTTTAGCACGGAATCTTCGTTCTCTGACAAGAGGAAAAAAGTCCAGTAAGCAACCTGTAGTGATTTTGCTTGGAGGGCAAAGTGGTGCTGGCAAGACTACAATTCATCGTATTAAACAGAAAGAATTTCAAGGAAATATTGTTATCATAGATGGCGATAGTTTTCGTTCTCAGCATCCACACTATTTAGAACTTCAGCAAGAATATGGCAAAGATAGTGTTGAATATACTAAGGATTTTGCAGGAAAAATGGTGGAGTCTTTAGTAAGAGAATTGAGTCATTTGGGATACAATCTTTTGATAGAGGGAACTTTACGAACAGTTGATGTTCCAAAGAAAACAGCACAACTCTTGAAAAATAAGGGATACGAAGTACAATTAGCCTTGATTGCGACAAAGCCTAAGCTGTCCTATCTGAGCACTCTTATCCGATTCGAAGAACTGTACGCTATCAATCCAAATCAAGCACGTGCAACTCCAAAAGAACATCATGATTTCATTGTAAATCATCTAGTTAATAATACACGACAATTGGAAGAACTAGCTATCTTTGAAAGAATTCAAATTTACCAACGAGATAGAAGTTGTGTATATGATTCAAAAGAAAATACAACTTCAGCAGCAACTGTTCTTCATGATTTACTATTTGGAGAGTGGAGTCAGGTAGAAAATGATATGCTTAAATCTGGAGAAGAAAGATTTAAAGATTTAACTAATTGAAATGGTTGTTAGAACACAAATTTTAAAATATAGTCTACTTATAACTTTTGTTAGTTGTTTTAAGGTGGGCGAAAATTTTTTAGAACCAAAAAACGCATAGTCTCAGGTGTTGAAAAACTTGAAATTATGCGTTTTCTTGTGGGAAGATTTACTCCATTTTCTTCAGGAATTGAGATTTTGCCCATCTCTTTTTATTATATTTAAGGATATTTGAAAGATGTATTTTAGAAAAACAATTATGGAGTTCTTAATACGGAATATAGTATAAATGCTGATTCAAAGTGAAGTTTTATATGTTTTTTGCTTTTGTTGAGTATAAAACTATTAACTAAAGTCGAACTACAAAAATTAATTTAAGATGAAGTGAACTGTAGACTTTGGAAATGTCTCTTACTCGATTTCAGAATGAATTACTGATACGGGATTAAAAGAACTAAGTATTTCTTTTTGTTTTGAATGAGATACGTGAGTATAGATTTGTGTGATTGATATAGAACTATGTCCAAGAATTTGTTGAATATATCGAATATCTACATCACTATCTAGAAGCATTGTCGCAAAGCTATGTCTAAACATATGCGGTGTAATAGTTCTAGAAAAGTTATTTTGTTCAACGATTCTCTTTATTACTAAACGTACACTTTGCTCTGACAATGGTTTAAGTGAATGTTTCCCTGGGAACAAGAAATCATTGGATTCATTTCTTGTTTTATTTATATATGTTTCTAATAAATTGAATGTTTTTTGATCTCCTAAAAATAGGATACGTTCTTTCTTACCCTTTCCTATAATATGGAGTGTCTTATTGGAAAGATTAATATCTTTGAGATGAATGTGGCAAAGTTCAGAAATTCTGATGCCTGTTGAAAGTAAAAGTGAAATAATTAGTAGATTTCTTTCAGCGTGTTGTTTTTGATAATCAGTTTTAGATAGAACTACTCTCTGCTCTAAATATAAAAAAATACTTTTCAGAATGTCATACGGAATCGTTTTAGGCAATATTTTTTCAGTTCTAAATTGAAAACGCAATTGATTGAAGGGGTTCTCTTCAATTATGTTCTGGTATTTTAGATAGTTATAAAACACCTTCATACAAGCAATTTTTCTTCTTAATGTATTCGTTTTTATGTTAGATTGTGTCAAGTGTTCTATATAGGATTCGACATTATCATAGTCTGAGTTATAAAATTGCATAAGATCATTCTTATAAGCGCGAATCGTGTGTGAACTCAAACGCTTATGAGTTTTGCAATAATCTAAGTAATTAGAAATAAGTTTATAATCCATAAAAATCTCCTTTATCAATAATCATGCTATTATAAACCTATTTGGATGCTTTGTATAGTGATAATAAATTGTTATCGGTAGGAGAACTTTCTATGAGTGAAAACAAAATACAGATATTTCTGAGTAGACCAAACCCTTTTACTCAACATCAAGGCTTTTTTATCAAGGAATTTACAAAATTGTTAAAGCAAAGTGGTTTTGAATGCGTTACATTACAAGCGGCTGAATACTCCCCATATGAAGTGATGACTTCTTTACGGGAAATGATACAAAGAAGCTATGGTATTATTGTTTTAGCATTTGGTCAAACATTTATTAATGAAGGAGTTAGAAAAAAGGATGCAGAAATAAATCCTGACTTTTTTGCATCAAAAGAAATCCACTTAAAAAACAAGTGGATAACTAGTGTTTATTGTCACATTGAAGGGATTTTAGCTCTCACTTTTGGACTTCCCATGTTAACAATTCCACAAGAAAATATAACAAAGGAAGGGATTTTAAAGCAAGGCGAATATTCAATTACAGCCCCAGAATTCGAATTGAACACAAAAGACGAAATCCTTCACTATTTACATTCAGATGAATTTCAAAAGAGCTTCCAAGAGTGGAAAACTATGGTTGAACAAAAATATAAATTTGTAAAAGATGGGGAACATACTTATTAAAATCTAGTCCTTTATCACTAAGCGTATTTTTGATAAATCTTTTTTTAATATCTCTCTACCTTCTCGAATTGTTTTAGACTGTCTATCAGTCAGTCCACTAATATCAATTTTTAAGTCGGAAATTAAACCTGAAATAAATAACAATTCTTCTTGATTAGATTTCAACCAAATATCGTCATATTCGCTAGATTTACGAACTAAAGTAGACAGTGACCCTAAGATATATTTTGCGGTATATTTAGCAGTATAGTAATGCTCTTTTATAACCTCTATGTCTGTCTCTACATCTGCAATTTTTAATAAATTGGCACAATAATTTCTGGCACAATAAATATTATTATCTTCATAATTCATCCCTAGACGATAGTAGTGAATTGCAGATAGTAAATCATTTTTATTTTTAGTAATATAGAAGATACGTAAATAAATTGCTCCATATATGCCTAAAATTTTATGAAAAGTTGTTGTTTTTATATCAAGATATGGAATTAATTTTTGTTGAGAATCTTTTAAGTTATCGATATTTGTTTCATCTTTTTTATATGAAGATAGAAGATAACCCGCAACTATTTCATCGTCAACAAATCCACTATCTAAGATTTGTTTATATATTATTTCAGCCTCTACATATTGTTGAGAATCTTTTAAAGCATTAGCTACTTTAGTTAATTCGCTCCATGATTGTTGTGAATTAGATGTGGTAGTATTACTTTGAGAAGATGTTAAAGAATTGCTAATAACACGGTACAAATTTGAATGAAAAACAGGACTATCGATAAAGTCGTCATCAGAATTTTTTGCGTTATCAATATAACTTGATAGTAACTCCTGTATTCTTTTAAATTCCGAATACTCATTTAATTTATCAGAATCATATCTAATTTGAGGTAAATCTTGGATATCAAAAAAATTTATTTGAGCAGTATGATTATCACACAATATAATAGTTGATTTGGGTTTCATAGCATGACGTAATCCTAATTCATAGATTGCATTTTGATTCAAAGTTGTAATATCTGCTATTACAATATCGGCCTTAAATATTCCCTCAATGAATGTTTTTGTTATACTTTGTGTTGTATATACCTCATCAGCCCTGAATTGCTCTTGACCATAAACAGATGTTAGCTTCTTTGAAATGATTGTTGGTTTAATAAGCTCGTTATAGACGAAATTTAAATCTACTTCAATATTAGTATTTGGAATCTTTTTTGTACCAAATCCCATAACAACAAAACATGTTTTATTATCCATATGTCATTCTCCTACCGATAACAATTTATTATCACTAGTATACCATAAATTCATTATTAGTAGATTGATTTGTATAATGATTTTTTAGTTAAAATTAAATGATATTGGCCAACTATAAATTAAAACACTGTTTTGAAATTATATCTAATACTTTTGATTCAATTACACACTTACAACAACGTGATATTTGTATAGTTTGAAGAAAACAAGTACAAATTTATTAGAAAAGCAACATTTTATAGAATTATCACGAAAAATTCTAATTTTAGAATTATACGTTCTATTGATTTAGAATCTGATTTTTAATTTCTAAATGTTATAATAGTATTATCGAGTAAAAGAAGCAGGCCATGATTGGAAACAATATAAAATTCATACGGAAGGCACATGACCTGACACGTCCAGAATTCGCACGAATTGTAGGCATTTCAACCAATAGCCTTAGCAGTTATGAAAAGGGAGCAAGTATAATTTCAACAGAATTAATAGACAAAATCTGCCAAAAATTCAATGTATCGTATGTGAATATTGTTGGGAAAGAAAAAATATTAAATCCAGTGAGAAGATTATAAACTGACTTTAAAAAAGGAGATTGTTAAGAAACGTTGAACAAATCTCCTAACTCATCACTATTGTTATCAAGATAGCCAGAACCTCGTCTTTAATGATGAGAGCAATCACTGGATTGTAATGAGTGGCGCCTTATCTGATATGGTGAATACCAACATTTATCTAGTGACTACTTTTGAAGAGCTTAAGCGTTACAGGTGCTACTTGGATGGTATCGAGTACATGCAAAAAATCATCAGAAATGTGAATGGTAGCTTAATGAGTTTATATGATTATAGTGAGGATGAGTTTTCCTGTACCTTAGGTCGAAATATTTGCATACTGACGAAAGGAAAGTGAATGAGCCAAAATCCAATAGCTATCCTCTTACATAGACAAAGCGAACTAGAAAGACAATTATCAATTGTATCAAGCTCAAAGAGTTTCTGTTCGGTGAGTGGAGTAAGGTAAGAAGTAAATGTTGAGACTGGGGAAAATAAATTGAGAAAATTTTAATCAGTCATGTTTTATGTTAATATCAAATAGCAAGAATAGGTGAAAACTATGGAATTAAGAGAATTAAGAGAAATAATAGGCAAAGAAATTGAAGAGATTGTTACAGAGTTTCAAAATAGAGGAATAATATTTGAAGATCAATTTAAAGTAATGACTTCAATGTTTTGTAAGCAATATTCACATGAGCTACTCCAATTATTGGAAGAGGAAACAGGATTAAACGTGTGGTATGGTTATGGTTATCAGGCTCCTTATTTTTTCTATTACGATAGTGAAAGATACGATTATCAACTGGCTTCTTTTGTTGCAGAAAAGTATCAAATTAGAAAAGGAAATATGTAATAATTTTCGTATAGGAGCTATAAAACTGCAAATATTTATTATGAGGGAACTATTTATATGGGGATTGTTATGAGACAATATAATGAGTTTTACATAAAACTACAAAAAGAGTTTAAACCAGCTCATAATATGGTCATAGAGACTATGCCAGAGAAATTTTCTAACAAGGACTATGTTGATAAATTTACTTATATGTTTCCTGACAAAATTTCTAAGCTGGAAAAGGAAAGAAATTATTGGTATGGTAAACGTATTATTAAAAAGAATTTAGTTAAAATTCAGAGTAAAAGGATGTCTTTAGAAACTAATGATTTTATTCTTGAAACATCTAAATATATAAGAAGACGAGTAAGAAAAAATATTTTGAGTATTGAAGAGAGAAAAACTCAGGCAGATGAAATTCGAAAAAAATCTTTAGCAAAATTAAAGCTGCAAACTATAAAAAGAAAAAAATCATTAGATTATATACAAGAAATAAATCCCTCTTATCTGGAACATTATCGCAAAAGATTTTTTAAAACACATGATTTACATGAAAGATTGGAAATCATTAGAGAACTTTCGAAGTATGATTCAAAGGAAGTTCATAATTTTTTCTATGCAATAAATGGTCATGTAAGAAATCAATCGCTAAAAAAAGAAGTTCAGTCGTACTTTCAAAGTTTATCTCTACCGTTTAGATTGAGTAGAAAAAAGAAAGGAAAAACAAATTTTATTGATAATGAAATAGTAACAAATAGGAAAGGACCAGAAGAGTTGAAGAAGAGGTTATACATTGATGATTTAGAAAAGATAAAAAAATTTGATATCTTTCTTTCACATAACTCTCAAGATGAAGAAAAAATAATAACCTTTTATAAAAAACTAAACAAAAATGGCCAAGTCGTATATATTGACTGGGTTAATGATAAATACGATTTGAAACGAGAATGGTGTAATACTTCAACAGTTGATATTATCAAAGAGCGTATAAAACAATCAGATGTATTTGTTTTGTACTTTTCAAGTAAGACACTTAATTCTCAGTGGTGTGCTTGGGAATTGGGATATGCAGATGCAATTGGAAAGAAAATATGTATCTATTTTTCAGAAAAAATAGATAGAACAATTATTCCCAAATTTTATTCTATTTATCCAGAGCTACATCTTTCTGAAAACATTACAATTGAAGTTGATAAACAATCATCTATTATATTTAATGATTGGAAAAATAGGAGTAGTTAATATGGAAAAAGAGCTATTTATTAAAAAATATACTGAAGTTATTCAAGAAGGGAATGCTGCAGTATTTGCTGGTGCGGGGACATCAGTTGATGCCGGTTTTGTTAATTGGAAAGAATTGGTAAGACCATTCTCAGAAGAAATAAATTTGGACATTGATAAAGAAACAGATTTAATTGGAGTGGCGCAATACTATATCAATTCTAAAATGGGAAATCGTGGTACTGTGAATCAAGAAATAATTAATCAGTTTTCTAGTTCAGATGCAGAAACAGATGTTATGAATATATTAACACGTCTTCCCATTTCTACATATTGGACAACAAATTATGATGAGGTCATAGAAAATGGATTGGAAAAAAATAATCGCAGGGGGGATATAAAAAGAAAAGTAGATGATTTGGCTATTAATATTTATGATAGTGATGCTATCGTATATAAAATGCACGGTGATATAAGATCTCCTCAAGATGCAGTTATTTCAAAAGATGATTATGAAAGATATGGTGAGAAAAATTCGTTATTTGTTACAGCCTTGCGTGGGGACTTAGTCTCAAAAACGTTCTTATTTGTAAGGTTCAGTTTTGAAGATCCAAACCTAGAGTCTATTTTAGGAAAGGTGAATGTTTTATTAGGAGATAACAAAAGAGAACATTATTGTGTTCAGAGAACTGTATTAAGAAAAGATTATAAAACGAAAAAAGAGTATGACTATGCAAAAATAAAGCAAGGTTTAAAAATAATAGACTTAAAACGATATGGTATTGAGACTGTTTTGGTAAATGATTATACTGAGATTCCCCAATTATTACTAGAAATTGAAAGAGAATATTTTAAAAATACAATCTTCATTTCAGGTAGTATATCAGATTATAATGAGAATTGGAGTGAAGAAAAGGTAAATCAATACTGCTATGATTTATCTAGTTTTCTTATTTCAAAAGATTATAAAATAATATCAGGGTTTGGACTGGGGATAGGAAGCAGTGTTATTAACGGTGCGCTGGATCAAATTTATAAAACTAAATATAGACATGTGGCTGAACACCTTGGTTTGTTTCCTTTTCCACAAAATGCTAATGGAGAGAAATCGTTAAAAGAACGTTGGACCGAGAACCGTGAACAAATGATTAGTGAATCAGGGGTGTGTATATTTATATTTGGTAACAAGCTAGTTGAAGGTAAGGTAGAACTTGCTTCAGGCATGATGGAGGAATTTCAAATAGCTAAAGAAAAAGGAAAGATAATCATTCCGATTGCCTCTACTGGATTTGCTGCAAAAGAAATTTTTGATGAGATGAAACAATCAGGAGAATATAGTTATTTAGATAATTACTGGGAAACTTTGGAGACTGAAAAGGATTTCACTAAAGTTTTTTCCACGATTGATAAAATTGTCAATGAGGTACGATAATGGCAACCAAAATATTTATTTCGTTCCGTTTTAGTGATGGAAAAGAGATTAAAGATGAACTAGTTGATTTATTTGATGAATCTACTGAGGTAATTAATAGATCAGAAGATGTTGATAGAAGTCAAATGAGTGAGAACATTATTCAGGAATATCTATATGAGAAGTTAAAAGATACATCGGTTACAATTGTATTATTAACTCCAGAGGCTGTTTCTTATAGAAAGAATTGGCTTGGAAATTATGATGATTGGCTTTATGATGAACTAAGGTATTCTTTAGAGGATAGAAAAAATAACAGAACAAATGGTGTGATAGCTGTTTATACTGATGAAGCTAAATATAAGGTACTAGATGATAGTACTCATTATTGTCAACATTGTCAGCAGACTAAGTCGTGTAGGTCTTTGAAATATTTTGATAATTTAGCTAGAAAGAACATGCTAAATATTAAGTCGGCTTATAAGAAAAATCCATGTAATGATCTTTATGATGATGAGCACGATTCTTATATTTCTTTAGTAAGTTTGAGCGATTTCAAAGAAAATTATAGTCAATATATACAGAATGCCAAAGACAAAAGAGAACGATTAGATGAGTTCAATATAGCTAAGAGGATGTAATAAACAATCCTTGTAGATAATTCTGCTATTGAGATAAGTTCAACTTTTTAAGAGCCGAAAGGCTCTTTTTTCATCCTCTCATTCTCCTGTGATAACTTTTCCAAATTTCCTCTGATATACTTTTTTCAACTTTAAAAAATCCAACTAAGATTTTTCTCTGGGGGTTTGGGGGCAGAGTCACCAAGTTATCTTATCGTTAGCTGTCAAAACTGGAAGGTTTTAGTCAGCTGGCGATATGATTTTTGGGATATTGTGGACACAATATCTGAGCTCGCAAAGACCGAACAAGGAGAGACTGAGGTCTTTAGGAATCGTACTGACAATGTGAGGCAGCCTTACATTGTCAGACAAGTGTAATGTTGAAAGGATGGTAAGATGGGACAAGAAATTAAGTTAATCCGTAAGCAATTTAGAATCACGAGACAAGAAGAAAAACAGATAAAAGAAATGATGAGGGAACAAAAAGTGGATAGTTTCTCAGAATTTCTTCGTCAAAATTTATTGAAAAAGAATTATCAGGATAGAATTTTTGAAAGTTGGTTCTCCCTTTGGCAGTCTCAAAAGTTTGAACAGATTAGTCGAGATGTGTATGAAGTTCTGGTTGTCGCAAGAGAAAATCATCAAGTGACTCAAGAGCACGTCTCAATCTTATTGACTTGCGTTCAAGAATTGATTGCAGAAGTGAATCAAGTGCAGCCACTCAGTCGTGAGTTCCGTGAAAAATATATGGGTTAGGAGGATGTAATGGTTTATCGCTATCGTACCAATCTCAAAAAAGTATTTCTAACTGATCCAGAATTACACCAATTGAATGAACGGATTGCTAAGAGCAATTGTCAAAATTTCTCAGTCTATGCCAGAAAAGTGTTACTTAATCCCAATATGGCTTTTGTCACAATTAACACGGATACCTATGAACAGTTAGTGTTTGAATTGAGACGGATTGGAAATAACATCAATCAAATTGCGCGTGCGATTAATCAAAGCCATTTGATTTCTCAGGACCAATTACAAGAATTGAGTAAAGGAGTCGGAGAGTTAATTAAGGAAGTGGATAGAGAATTTCAAGTGGAAGTGAAAAAATTGAAGGAGTTTTATGGTAGTCACTAAACATTTTGCGACACATGGTAAAAAATATCGTAGGCGTTTGATTAAGTATATCCTCAATCCCTATAAAACAGATGATTTGAAATTGGTATCTGATTTTGGAATGAGCAATTACTTGGACTTCCCTAGTCATGCAGAAATGGTAGAGATGTACAATGTCAACTTCACCAATAATGACAAGTTGTACGAATCCAGAAACGACCGACAAGAAAAACACCAACAAACTATTCATGCTCATCACCTCATTCAATCATTTTCTCCTGAAGATAATCTGACACCTGAAGAAATTAATCGCATTGGTTATGAGACCATGATGGAATTAACAGGAGGACGTTTTCGTTTTATCGTGGCAACTCACACAGACAAAAATCATGTTCATAATCACATCCTAATCAACGCTATTGACCGCAATTCAGATAAAAAGTTGATATGGAACTATGCTATAGAAAGAAATTTTCGTATGATTTCAGACCGTATTTCTAAAGTAGCTGGTGCAAAAATTATTGAGAAACGTTATTCCTATCGAGATTATAAAAAATATAGGGAATCTAGTCATAAGTTTGAATTGAAACAACGTCTTTATTTTTTGCTGCAGCAATCTAAATCGTTTGATGATTTTTTAGAGAAAGCAAAGCAGTTGCATGTTCAGATTGATTTTAGTCAAAAGCATAGCCGTTTTTTGATGACAGATAGAACGATGATAAAACCAATTCGAGGACGCCAACTCAGCAAACGAGATCTATATGATGAAGAATTTTTTAGAACGCATTTTGCTAAGCAAGAGATTGAAAGTCGTTTAGAATTTTTGTTGAACCGTGTCAATTCTTTAGAAGAGTTAATAACAAAAGTAAAAGAATTGAATCTAACCATTGACTTAAAACAAAAAAATGTAACTTTTATCCTGGAAGAAGAGAATCAAAAGATAAGTTTGGGTCATCAAAAAATAAGTGATAAGAAATTATATGATGTCAAATTTTTTCAAGATTATTTTAAAAATAAGGAAGTCATTGCTTCAGAAGGATTAGTGAATTTACAGGAACAGTACCCTGCTTTCCAAGAAGAACGAGATAAGGATAAGGTATCCACTCAAGAGATCGAGGAAGCCTTTGAGACATTTACGGAAAAACGAGATACCGTTCGTGAATTTGAAGTGGAACTTGCAGAGAACCAAATAGATAAGCTAGTTGATGAGGGCATTTATATCAAAGTGTCTTTTGGTATTAAGCAGAGTGGTCTCATTTTCATTCCCAATTATCAATTAGATATTTTTGAAGAAGATAATCAAACAAAATATAAAATCTTTATACGTGAGACAACTTCATACTTTGTATATAACAAAGAACATTCGGATAAGAATCAGTATGTCAAAGGACGAACATTGATAAGACAGCTAACCAACGATAGTCGAGTAATACCATACAGAAGACCTACAGTTAAGAGTCTACAGGAAAAGATTACTGAGATTAACCTCTTCATTGAATTAACTGAAGCAGATAAGAAATACCAAGACATTAAAGACGAGTTAGTAAAAGAAATAGCAGAGATAGATATAAAACTAAATCAAATTAATGAAAAAATCGCCAACTTAAATAAGATGGCGGAAGTGCTTATCAATTTAAAGAGTGAGGATGTGAGCAGTCGAAAGCTTGCAAGATATGACTTTTCGAAACTAAATTTGACAGAATCAATTACAGTAGAACAAGTAACCGAAGAAATAAGAGTGTTTCAAGAGGAGTTGGATCATTATCTTTATGAGTATGAGGAATTAGTAAAAAATCTAGAAATGTTTGTAAAAGTACTGAATGATAAGGGTTTTGATAAAAAATTTAGTACAGAAATACTATTGGAATAACAATAATTAATCCTATGCTGGTTAAAGATTAACTATCCTTGTGTTATTGATTAATATATTTGTCATAGTGCTCTTGGTACTGTGCTTTTATATTGTGTTCTCCTAGAATTTCAAATACCTGAAGTGCTTGTTTCATCTTTTCGATTCCGTTCGCAGGATTACGCTTAAATTCAAAATACCCACACGTATATAAGAAGACGGTTTGTTCATAATAGTTTAATTCATTGTTTAATAATTTTTTTACTTCTTTGATAAGAAAACTACAATTTTGAAATTCTTCTTTATCAACACTAACAATTAGGCAATTGATTGCTAATTGTGTAACAAGCCGTTTATTTGTCTTGTTCAAAGTTGAATAGAGATAATTTTTTAACATTTCTATAGTTAATAGGAAAAAGGAGTTATAATTAATTGTTCTTACACAGTTACCTAATAAGATAATTTCATAGTAACCCCAGTTTTCAACTTTAAAAAGATAATCTGTAAGCTGTAATAATTCCTCGTCCGAGGGGAGAAAATTTTTATTTGTGGTATAGAGAATCGATTTTACCATTGTCTTTTCATAAGGACCCAAGTTAAAACTTGAAGAGTTTGATAGTAATTCAATAATACTAGCAAAATTTTTTGAGGAGTAGTGTTTTCGAATATATTGCACCAAGTTAGCGAATGATCCAGTTCTAGTAGAATTATTGTCATGAAGAATAATAAATTCATCCAAAGTTATATGTAATTTATCTAAAATATTGATTAATCTAATACAAGAGATTTCTGATTCTCCACGTTCAAATCTAGAGATTTGAGATTTAGATAAATTACTATCAGCAATTGAACTTAAACTTATTTTCTTCCCTTTTCGAATTTTTCTGAGTGTTATACCAAGTTTTGATTTCATTTTTCCCATATTCCCAACAAAATTACAAGGATTTTTTATTTATTATACAATAAATAAAAAAATAAAGGGAGGTTCAGTATGAAAAAACTTTTAAAATTTACATCAATATTGTTATTGATTATGGATATTATCATTATAGTCGGAGGTTGATTCTTACTAATCTTATACGTAATTCTTAGAGGATATCTATTATGCAAGAAGTTATTATCACAAATAATAAAAGCTGGTTATTTAGTTCGTCTAAGAGACATAGAAGACACCTAAAAATGGTTGTTGCTTATTGCAAAGTTAGTTCCGATAGTGAGAATTAGAAAAACAGTTACGAATCTCAAGTAAGACACTACAAGAATATATTTCTCAGCGTTCAGATTGGTAACTTGCAGGTATTTATCTAATAAAGGTATATTAGGAACAAAAGTAGGAAAAAGACAAGCTTTTATCGACTAATAAATGAAATGAAAACTGTTATATTTCACTGATTGCTGTCACATGAAACATATTTTTATGAGTAACGTATTTACTTTCATTGTATAATAACAACAGAAATACTATTTTAGTTTTACTAAAATCTAGAATATTTGAAAACTAATTGGCTTACTTATAATGAAATCATCCCTAATCTGCAACAAGGAGAGGAAGCAATGAAAAATTTAGGACAAATCTTAAAAAAAATTCGAGAAGCTAAGGGCCTCTCTCTTTACAATATTGCTAATGATGAGATTTCTACCTCTCAGTTATCTCGATTTGAAAATGGATATACAGATATTACTCTTAGTAAATTACTTTCAGTTTTAAAGACACTGGACGTATCTTTAGAAGAGTTTATGTATTTAGGGCGTGGTTTTCATAAGATGAGTAATTTCGAGGTAATTGATAAGATAAATAATTATTTTTATAAGAACAACAGCCCAGCCTTGAGAAGACTCCTAATTAATTGTATAGAAAAGGAAGAGGAGAAACTAAGTAAGAAATTAACAATAATTTTGATTAAGTTAAAGCTCCAAGAAATTGAGAAAGATAATATTGTGACTTCTGAAGAAATTGATTTTATATCAGACTATTTATTCAGCATAGATATCTGGGGTGAATATGAATTAGAGCTATTTTCCTCCACAATGGAAATTTTTTGCCAATCAAGTATTATGATATTAACGAAGGAAATGGTGAGGAGAACTGATTTTTATAAACATTTACCGACCCATAGAAGATTAATTACCAGCATGTTATTTAATGCTTTTAGCCTCAGCGTAGAAAGAAATAATATAGTTGATGCATCTTATTATAGAGAACAATTAGTCCAGTTATTTTTTGATGAAACAGAATTATATGAAAGATTAGTTTTTCACCTCATAGATAGTTGTTACAATTTTAAAATGACAAATGAATTGAGTAATATTTTAGAGATGAGAAAGTGTATTGGCTTTCTGAAAACCTTGGATAGCATGAGTTTAGTAGATAGATGGGAAAAATATATTGAAAGAGTACTTAATAGTAACTAATTGCAAATTAGGGATAAAAACTATTAGACCAACTGCTAGTGATATAATAACATTAGGCAGTAGGTCTAATAGTTTTTATAATCAAGGAGGATTAATCATGATTAAGAACAATAAGATTGACAACCCGTCTGTAAAAATTGAAAAAGCAACTGTTGTAAATAACAAAGGATGTAGTGTCTGCGCGATTGGTGCTGTTTGTTTAGCTGACGGTCCAATTCCTGATTTTGAAATTGCAGGAGTATCTGCTGTATTTACTGCATTTGGATAATTGCTAATTATAAATTAAATATCTAATATATAATGACCTACTGCTTATTTTTTGATTGAAAGAGGATAAAAATGTATTTAGTGTTGGATAATCAAGTTACAATATATCAAACTAAAGGGGACTATAATGTAATCGTTGAGAAAATCGATGCGAATAAACGGAAACAATTTGACTATTTTACAGTTAATAAAACAGGAAAATTACTTCTAGAAGCTATCAACGGCAAGCAAAATATGGAGGAATTTATTGAAAACTTTATTGATACTTACAACTTAGTAGAAGATGATCGAAATTGGATTGAGACATTTTTAAATGAGATGATGAAAAAAGGAGCCATTGCAATTAAAGAGAGCCCAGAGATTGCAAATTTGCCATTATATATTTATGGAAATTCAAGACTTATTTCTCCTTTACATGTAACAGTTGAGATTACTGAAAAATGTAATTTATATTGTGCTCATTGCTATTTAAATGCATCCTGTAACAAAACAACTGCAATTGATTACGAGGGTTTCAAGTCTCTTGTGAAAAAACTAAAAGCGAGTAACGTTTTGAGTATTGAAATCACTGGTGGAGAAGTATTTATGAATAAGGATGCAGACAAAATACTAGAGTTGGCATTTAATGAGTTTAGTAGAGTAGCCTTATTAACAAACGGAACAATACTCAAGAAAAGTAGCTTGTCGTTATTAGAGAAAAATAAAGATAAATTAGTTATGAGTATTTCTTTAGACAGTGTTAGAGAGGAATTACATGATAAGTTTAGAGGTATGCGAGGCTCATTTAGGAGTACTTGTAAAAATATTAGGCGTCTGACAGAAGCGGGAATACATGTACGAGTAGCTTCTTCTATTTTTGATGAAAATATGTGGGAGGTTGATAAACTTGCTGAGCTTGCAATTGAGTTAGGAGCGGAACTTTTTGTTTATAATTTTGTAGAAAATTTTGGCAGAGGTACGGACTTCAATAAAAATAGTAGTACGAAATTTTCAAAAGAGTACTCACGTTATTTGAGTGAGACGGTATTTAAGTATAGAGCATTAATTCCAATTATCGAATCGGAGGATTATCTAAAATCTTCTTCTAATTGTGGTGCTGGAACAAATACTATTTTAATTGGTGCAGATGGTAATTTAAGACCTTGTCCTATCTTTCCTAAGAATAAGATTTTCAAAAATATAAACGATGGTAGTATGGAGGAAATTTTTTCTGATGATGTTTATCAAAAAATTAGCAATATCTATCCCCCTAGTGATGAAAACGGTTGTTCTAAATCTTGTCCAAATTACAGTAATTGTTTTGGATGCTACATGAAAGGACTGGAAAGTAATGTAGATAAAGCACCAGAACAATATTGTTCTTGGATAACTTATAATAAATTAGAGAAGTTTATGGAACAATATAAGGGAGGGAAGGTTATTGAGTAATTATCTTTTTTCTTATAAATATTATAGACCTATTCCTAATTTATTTATTAAACAAAAACTAAGAGAAATTCATAAGTTACTTAAGGATGATTTAATAAAATTTGGAATCGAAAACGGAATAATAATTTCAATTTTTGCTCTCGGTTGTAATGGGAGAATGACAGAAATTATTTATATAAAATCAATGTATCGTATTTCTGAAGATAAAATTTATGATATGTTAGATTTTTTATATAATAAAGAAATTGAACTTTACAAGGTGGTAAAAGATGATAACATTAATTGTACAATATCTTGCTACGGAGTAACTGCAAATGCTTCTATTCCTACAAAAGAGTCCTTAGGATACTTTTTAAAAAATTTTTTAAAATGGGAAAATTATAGTGTTAAAAAATATTCTAGAGTTAAATTAGAAACTACAGAAAATATTATAATTAAAGAAGGAGAATTAACGTATGTCGGTTTCCTATGTGATAATATAGAGATAAAAGAATTGGGAGATATGCTGTCAGCTAAGTTATTAGAAGAAATTTTTAAATCACAAAATAGCGTTTTAACAGAGATTAGAAATCAAGGACTTTGTTACACAACTGTATCAAAGTTTCATGAAGATTTGAATGTTGTTTATATCGGACTAATAACAAGTTATTCAGAAGATAAAATTTCTAGATTAGATACCATGTATACCAATGTTCAGTTAACTGAGGGCGAGTTCGAACTTGCTAAATGTCGATTGAAGAAAGAAATAATATTTTCAACAACTTTATATCAAATAGACCATTACTTATTACCTTTTCAGCTATTGAAAATTGATGCAAATGTATCAACTTTGTTAGAAATAATCGATAAAATAAAATTCGAAGATATTGTGAAAATCTTTAATAGCAGGAGAATAGTGTGTTTAAAAGCATAATAAGGAGGAAGTTAATGGAGAAAGATTGTACGTTTTTTATTAAACCAGTTTCAGATTTAGGAGAAGTTACTATTGAAAGAATAATTTTTAATTTTAATGGTTCAATTAGGGAAGGATATTTACACCTTTTAGAACATCTATGGGTTAGAGCTAATAAGTCGTGGTTTGATGATTATGAAAGTAAAATGAATATTTTTAACGCTCTAACGAATAAGAATCGAATTACATTTATTTTGATATATACAGAATCGACAGTTAATACCAATAAGTTAATATTTGATTTAAATTTTAATGAACAGGACTTCTTGATCGAAAAAAAGACTATTTACGAAGAAAGAAAATTATATTCGGATAGTACACCAGACGTTGATATTGTTTTAGGAAGTCTTAGAACTATTGAAGCCTTTGATTTAATAGTTTTAAAAAACATGATGCATCAGATGAATTATAAAAAAATTCGATTTCATTTTTCCTCAAAAAACAACGGCAAATATATGAAAAATCCCACTATTAATATAAAAAAAAATTCGATAATTTGGAAGGATTCTAATACTATTCAACTCAAAGATTTTTATGATTATAAAGTGTTGTTAACCATTTTAAAAGTGTTTAAATTAACGAATGAAAGTTTTTGTTTTAATATCAACGAGGCAAAAGAAAATTATGAGATCACATTTGATGATTACGAAGTCTTTGATTTTATGCTAAAAAATAAAGATAATGTCTTAAAGCGATACCAGCTACTACTTACTAATACTCAATTATTTATAGAACAGACAATTTATTTATTTGATCTTTTTGGTTTTAATCTTGATATATTAGACTTTTGGAGAGAATTTAATTGGGAGGTTTTAGAAAAATGAAAAAAAAGCAACAATTCTATTTCTAATCAACCTAGTTCTATTAGCATTAAGAAATATAGTTAATAGTTACTGCAATTTAGAATTTAAAATAACAATCAGAGATTTTATAGTGTTAGGAGGGATATTAATTCTATGTGAACAGAAATATATAAAGGTACTACTATCTATCTTATCTACAAGATCTGCTTTAACTAACTATAAACAAATTGAGTATCTAATTTATCTGATAAATGCTAATATTCTGATGTACACATTGATAATGTATTTTAACACTTTTTCTTTTTCGTCATCATTCATCAATTTATATTATAAAAATTACTTCTTAAATTTTTTAATACTTATATTTTCTTTTTCTTATCTAATTATAAAATATAAGTTGCTGGTTATTAAATATAAATATGTTTTAATTATATTGACTTTCCTTCTTATGGGTGTTAGTGTATTAGACTTGATAACATTTGTTTTTTTGGCAATTATTTCATTTATCTCTAGTAGATTAACAAAGTTCAATACTAATTATTTCTCAGCAATAATATTTCCAATGGTATTAACTTATTATATTGTGTTTGATAAAAATATATTTTCTATAGTTTGCACATGTTTATTACTTTTTAGCTACCTTGTACCAATAATCTTAGAAAGGAAATTAAACAATGAACAAAAAACTTAGACTCGCAATTGCTATTTGCTTTTTTGTAGGTGCATTTATGTTTGTTTTCATGAAAGAATTTCTTTATGCAGTTGCTTTTATGATAGTGGGTGGAGTATATCTGTATAAAGGAGTGAGATAATTTGACAACTCTATTAGAACTAAAAAAATTGAATTTTGCATATGTTAAGAATAGTAAAATATTAGATAACATTGATTTAATTTTAAATCAAAACAAAGTCTATGGTTTGATTGGAAAGAACGGTGCTGGGAAAACAACGTTTATTAAAACTTTAAGTAGTGTATTTAACAATAATGTTTTTACTCTGGAATATTTTAAGTTTTTCGATAAAGAAGTCCAGCTGAGTTCAGAATTTTATAGACAAAATAAGTATACAGTCTTTACAGAAAGTGAAAGCTTTTTAAACTGGACTTTTTTGCAATATTTGGAAATGGTCTGTCAACTTTATAATTGTTCGATAGAAAGAAAAAGATTGGAATTTTTAGTTAACGGATTTAAATTTGAAGAGTATTGCCAAAAAGAGATCAGAGACCTTTCTACTGGTAATAAAAAGAAAGTTTTCTTGATAGTAGGATTATATCTTAGAAGACCTTTATTGATTTTAGATGAACCGTTTGACGGTTTAGACTTCGAGTCCACGGAATTTTTATATAAGATGTTACTGGAGTATAAGCAATATGGTACAGTTCTGTTAAGTACTCATTTTGCAGAGAGTGTCGTAAGAGTTTGTGATTATCTTTATATTCTAGAAAATGCTCACATAAACTTATTCCAAGGAAATGTGTCTGAATGGTTAGAGTCCATCAGGAAATAAGGAGGAAATCTGTAATGTTATGGATATCCATATGTAGAGATTTGTTTTCACGGAAAAGATTTTATTTTTTGGGATTCTCTTTAATACTAGTTTTACTCATACGACATTTAATACCTTCTCATAACAATGCGAACTATCTTCTATTTTCTGCAACACTAATTACCTTAGTAAGTACTTGGCAACTACTTTTATCTTATTTCAAATCAGAAAGAATCCAGGCATACTATCAACTTCCTATTTCTAACACAAAATTTTATATCCAATTTATATTTGTGTCATTTGCATCTAATCTAATCGAAAGATTGTCATTGTTAATCATTCTTTTTAGTGAAGCAAAATTAATAAATTTGATACTACCTATTTTATCTTCCCTCTTTGTTATTATGAGTAGCTTTAGATTAGTTAGGTGTTTTGGAACTTTAAAAAATAAAGTGACTAAGCTTTTATTATTACTTTATATTTTTATTTCACTATCATTGTTTCTCTTACTGAAATCAATTTATTTGCTTTTGTTCATGATTGCTATTGAGTGGATTTTTATTTTAAGAGATGATAATTTTTTGTATTTAGATGATTTTTCAAATACAAATCATTTTTTAAAGTTTAAAAATTATTTTGTTTCAAATTTGGTAAAAGAGAGATATTTTTATTTTAATACTGTCGCCTCAGTATTATTTATTTTAATATTATATTTTCAAAAAATACCTGAAAACTTAAAAATTCCATTACTTTTCACTGTAGCATCTACTAATACACCTCTTACTAGTTTAATTTCTAGCGAGCCACAATTAAGAATACATTTGCGATCACTACCTAAATCTTATATTTTTTACAATATGTATCTAAGGTGTTTATTATACTATTATCTTTTTATAAATTTTCTAATTGCAATTGTCTATATTACTAGTTCACACAGTATAATATTTTTAGTATGGGTAGGGATATTTACTTTATTTGAGAGTGCGTTATATCTATTTTTAGAAAAGTATTGGTATATTAAAAAATGGAACATAAAGAAGGAACTATGGAAACATCCTCGCAAATATATTGTTCCTATGATGACTTATCTATTTTTCTTTATTCTACTAATGTTAAAAAAATTCTAAAGCCCATTTGTAGAATAAAGTGTAACATAGTATTTAATCCTTTCAAGCTGTTTGAGTCAACTCAAGCAGTTTTTTCCTTTGTTTAAATAAAACTAAAATTTGGTATTGTTCAGCTTCAGAGAAATGATTGTATGATTTATTTGTGAACATTTTCCTATAATTTTGTAATATTTTTAAGACTATAATATATCAGATAAACATGTCTTTTGTGTTTCACTTTATTTTACAATAATACTAATTTTTGAAGTCAGTAATTTTAAATAGTTGATAAAATCTTTTCTCTCAGACGGTTAATAGATATGCTTATTAGAAGTGTTTAATAAATTAATTTTAGTTCAAAATGTCCAATTTGGACACTTTGAATGATTTCTTAGTTTTATATATTATACTTTTCTCAGGAGAAAGCTAGATGTACAGACGTTTGAGAGATTTGAGGGAAGATCACGACTTGACCCAAAAACAAATAGCTGAAATACTTTCGTTTACAAACTCAGCTTATGCTAAAATTGAACGGGGTGAGCATACGTTAACAGCAGATGTATTGGTAACTCTCTCAAACTTTTACGATGTCAGTACAGACTATCTATTGGGATTGACAGATTTTCCTGATAAAATTCGCTTTAGAAAATAATCTCCTCAATTTCATAGAGTGTGAAAATGAGGAGATTTTTTATTTGTTCTTTGACAATTGAATAGTCCAAAATGGTACTTTCCTCATTTGTGGAGCAGTTTTGAATGGCTCGCCATGATAAGAGCGACATTAAAACCATCAATAAAATAGAGCGATACTTTATATGCCATGATACAAATGATATACAATGATACTTCTGACCGTTCAGGCTGCCACCGTAAAAGAGCAGTAAGTGAAATTCTTATGATGACTTCATCAGTCATGCCATGGAGGTAAAAATATTTTTTAGGAAGGATGATGTCATGAATATAAAATATATATCTGTCGAAAATTCCATTGCAGAATGGGCCGATAAAAAAGGAATTCTAAAAAGATGGGATGGTTTAAATCAATATACATTGAACAGATGGATTAAAGAAATGCGAGAAAATAGAACATTTTCCATGTATGTAATTAACCCAACCCATAAACTTGTTTTCATTAATCTAGAAGGATTTGAAAGTTTCTTAAGATGGAAGCAAAAGCGGACAAAATAAGGAAGTCATGGTATAATATAGGGTAGTTATTTATTCTATACAACAATGATTTATTTCTTTTAAAGAGTTAAGAGGAATTAAATTATGTATTATGTAACTAAAAAAAATTCAAAAGGGCAACCCTTATATCAAGTGGTTGAAAAGTACAAAGATCCACTAACAGGAAAGTGGAAATCAGTAACTGTAAGTTATACTAAGAATACTAGTAGGGCGAGGAAACAAGCTGAAAGAGAGGTTCTTGATAAAATAGATAGACTAACTACTTCATTTGAAAGTCAGTTTAGCCCTGAACTGATTACAACATTTGGAGAGTTAAAAGAAAATTGGTTTCAGACTTGGTGTGTCTCTGTTAAACCACAAACAATTCAGAGAGAACTACTGGTTATGAAGCGTCTTGGGAAAATTATAGGAGATGATTTTTTGTTAGACAGGATTACTCCACTTCTGATGAAAAATAGTCTCAATAAATATTTAGAAATATATGATGCATCGCCTTCAACAATGACTCATATAAAAAGTACTTGTAATAAGATTTTTAATCATGGTGTGTTATATAATGTCATTAAGTTTTCTCCAATGACTGCGGTAAAACTAGATATTTCACTAGAGAAAAGGCGTAAAGCAAAAGAAAGACATGATTCTAAATTTCTAGAAATCCATGAATTACATGCATTTTTTGATGTGTTACGCCAATGCAGAAATGCAAACTATTATGATCTTGCTATAGTATTGTTGCTTACAGGTATTCGAATTAGTGAAGCAGCATTTTTACCATCAGATATTGATTTTGAAAAAGGAATCTTGCATATTGATAAGGCACTTCAATATCATTGTTTAAAAGTTGAACAATTTCATTTTGATACAACTAAAACACTCAATTCAATTAGAGAAGTAGCTTTGCCTGAAGCTGCAAGCGAAGCTATTAAAAGGACAATACAGAGAAATAAAGAGTTTGATGCTTATATGGAGAAACATCCCTGTCCTGCTTTTACACATTCTGAAAGTGTATTTAGAACAGAATATGGCTCTCCAATAACATCAAGCACTTTTCGTCAAATTTTGAAACGAATAGAAGGAAAATTATTGACAAATTGTTTAAGTGACTATGGTTTTAAGTGGGTAAAACATGTTACTCCCCATTCGTTTAGGCATATGCATATTAGTTACCTTCAAAGTAATGAGATGCACATAGCAGTGAAAGATATTATGACTAGAGTAGGACACGCTAACTTTGAGACAACAATGGGCTATACACATAATATAAATCATTCACAAGAAAATACTGTAAAAGCCTTAAATCAATTTGTAGAAAATAACAATTTCCATTTTGAAGAATTGAAAAGTTATACCTGTAAATATTCCAGAATGATTGAAAAATTCATTGAAACTAGTGATAATAGCAATAAAGTAGAATTAAGTGTTGATGAGTTCAAAGACTTGTTACATCTTAGTCCACGTTACTCACCTAAAAATATTGTTTCAAATTTACTATTAAAAATCAAAAAAGATATTGTCAAATACCATCCACAGTTTGATATAAAGATTGTGAAATCAAGTGAGAATCAAATCAGAGGTTTTTCCATTGCATGGTAGTTTTGGTGTTCACTTGGTGTTTAGACAATAGTAAAATAAAATAGGGGCTCTAAACCCTTGCTACGAAAGGAAAAAAACTCAATGGCTACTATTCAATGGTTTCCTGGTCACATGTCTAAAGCTCGTCGACAGGTTCAGGAAAATTTAAAATTTGTTGATTTTGTGACGATTTTGGTTGATGCACGCTTACCTCTATCTAGTCAAAATCCTATGTTGACCAAGATTGTTGGTGATAAACCAAAACTCTTGATTTTAAATAAGGCAGACTTGGCTGACCCGGCAATGACCAAGGAATGGCGCCAGTATTTTGAATCACAAGGAATTCAGACGCTAGCTATCAACTCCAAAGAGCAAGTGACTGTAAAAGTTGTAACAGATGCGGCCAAGAAGCTCATGGCTGATAAGATTGCTCGCCAGAAAGAACGTGGGATTCAGATTGAAACCTTGCGTACCATGATTATTGGGATTCCAAATGCTGGTAAATCAACTCTCATGAACCGCTTGGCTGGTAAGAAAATTGCCGTTGTCGGCAATAAACCTGGTGTTACCAAGGGGCAACAATGGCTTAAAACCAATAAAGATCTTGAAATCCTAGATACACCGGGGATTCTTTGGCCTAAGTTTGAGGATGAAACTGTAGCTCTTAAGTTGGCTTTGACTGGAGCTATCAAAGACCAGTTGCTTCCTATGGACGAGGTGACCATTTTTGGTCTCAATTATTTCAAAGAACATTATCCAGAAAAGCTGGCTGAACGCTTCAAACAAATGAAAATTGAGGAAGAAGCGCCTGTTATTATTATGGATATGACCCGTGCCCTCGGTTTCCGTGACGACTATGACCGTTTCTACAGTCTCTTCGTGAAGGAAGTCCGTGATGGCAAACTCGGTAACTATACCTTAGATACATTGGAAGACCTCGATGGCGACGATTAAAGAAATCAAAGAACTCCTTGCTACTGTCAAGGACCTTGATAGCCCTATTATTTTAGATCTTGAAAAGGATAATCGCTCTGGAATTCAAAAGGAAATCAGCAAGCGTAAAAAAGCTATTCAGGCAGAATTGGATGAGGATCTTCGTTTGGAATCCATGCTTTCCTACGAAAAAGAACTGTATAAGCAAGGATTGACCATGATAGCAGGTGTTGACGAGGTTGGTCGTGGTCCTCTTGCTGGTCCTGTAGTCGCTGCAGCAGTTATTTTACCTAAAAATTGTAAAATTACAGGCCTCAACGACAGCAAGAAAATTCCTAAAAAGAAACATCTGGAGATTTTCCAAGCAGTTCAGGACCAAGCCTTATCAATCGGGATTGGTATCATGGATAATCAGGTCATCGACCAAGTCAATATCTATGAAGCAACCAAACTGGCCATGCAGGAAGCAATCTCTCAGCTCAGTCCTCAACCTGAGCACCTTTTGATAGATGCCATGAAGCTGGATTTACCCATTTCACAAACATCTATCATCAAAGGAGATGCAAACTCTCTCTCTATCGCCGCGGCTTCTATAGTAGCCAAGGTGACACGTGATGAATTGATGAAGGAATTTGACCAGCAATTTCCCGGCTATGATTTCGCTGCTAATGCAGGATATGGAACAGCTAAACACCTGGAAGGACTGAAAAAAATAGGAGTTACCCCTATTCATCGGACCAGCTTTGAACCCGTTAAATCGCTGGTTTTAGGAGAAAAAGAAAGTTAAATTAGAAGGAATGATTATGGAGGAACAGTCAGAAACACTCAGTTCCAAGAAAGAATTTGCCTTTGCCTCGAGTACCATATTATCCCAAGTTGGACGAGGAATCATTGTTGGTCTCGTTGTTGGAATTATCGTTGGATCCTTTCGTTTCTTAATCGAAAAAGGCTTCCACCTGATACAAGGACTTTATCAAGATCAAGAGCATCTAGTGCGCAATCTTTTTATCATTGGTCTATTTTATTTAATAGTTTGTTGGCTCAGTGCGAAATTAACTCGGTCAGAAAAAGACATCAAAGGCTCAGGAATTCCTCAAGTCGAAGCAGAATTAAAGGGATTGATGACTCTCAACTGGTGGGGAGTTCTTTGGAAAAAATATATTCTAGGAATTCTTGCTATTGCCAGTGGACTTATGCTGGGGCGAGAGGGACCCAGTATTCAACTTGGAGCGGTAGGTGGTAAAGGAATTTCCAAGTGGCTTAAATCCAGTCCAGTGGAGGAACGCTCCTTGATTGCTAGTGGAGCTGCAGCAGGATTAGCCGCAGCCTTTAATGCACCAATTGCAGGACTTCTCTTTGTTGTAGAAGAAGTTTATCACCATTTTTCGCGCTTTTTCTGGGTGTCTACTCTCGCAGCTAGTCTCGTAGCAAACTTTGTCTCTCTGCTCATATTTGGGCTAACGCCAGTGCTAGACATGCCTGATAATATCCCTCTCATGACCCTAGATCAGTATTGGATATATCTCCTCATGGGAATTTTTCTCGGGCTTTCCGGTTTTCTCTATGAGAAAGCTGTGCTCAATGTTGGTCGAGTTTATGATTGGCTTGGTCAAAAAATCCATTTGGATAGAGCTTATTACCCAATTTTTGCCTTTATTCTCATCCTACCAGTCGGAATCTTCTTACCCCAAATCCTTGGTGGTGGAAATCAGCTGGTTCTTTCCCTAACTGAGCAAGATTTTAGTTTTCAAGTTCTATTAGCGTACTTTTTGATTCGCTTTGTTTGGAGCATGATTAGCTATGGAAGTGGCCTGCCAGGAGGAATTTTCCTACCAATTTTGGCACTTGGCTCCTTACTTGGTGCCCTAGTTGGTGTTATTTGTGTCAATCTTGGACTTGTCAGTCAAGAGCAATTCCCTATATTTGTCATTCTAGGAATGAGTGGCTATTTTGGAGCAATATCCAAGGCTCCCTTAACTGCTATGATACTCGTAACTGAGATGGTAGGAGATATTCGCAACCTCATGCCACTTGGTTTAGTAACCTTGGTCGCCTACATCATCATGGACTTACTTAAAGGTGCGCCAGTCTATGAGGCCATGCTAGAAAAAATGCTACCAGAAGAAGCGACAGATGAAGGAGAGGTCACACTCATTGAAATCCCTGTTTCAGATAAAATAGCAGGAAAACAAGTACACGAACTCAACCTGCCACACAACGTGCTCATTACCACCCAAGTCCATAATGGCAAAAGCCAAACAGTTAACGGCTCAACCAGAATGTATCTGGGGGATATGATCCACTTGGTGATTCCAAAAAGTGAAATTGGGAAAGTCAAAGATTTGTTGTTGTAGTGATTTTTACATAATTTATGTTATGTAAAAAATAAACTTCTTAATTAAATATATTAGAAAACCGATTCTCAGCAATGAGATCGGTTATTTTTACATATAAGATATTTCACGTACAAATAATTGAGCTTTGGAAAAATAAGACTATAATTAAGTTAGAATTGATAATGCATAAAGCTAGAAAGGAGTTTACTGTATAAAATCTGTACAGTAAGATTAAAATCATGAAAAAGAAAACAATAGCAATTATACAATGTATTTTGTATCCCATAGCTCCTTACACAGCTCTTCAGTTAAGTAGAATGAACAGAAGTATCGTTACTGATAATCTCTTTTTTATTTTCCTTATTCTGTTGACTATTTCATTCTGGTTTAGTATTTGGAAACTAGAAAAAGCACTAGCTAATGATTCACAATAGTACAACTCCGAAGACTTAGAAAAACTGGAAATTTTTGTACTTTTACCTAGACAGCAGATAAACCCTTGATACAACTGAGTTTAAGACGTAAAGTACACTCTCTAAAAATTGTACTTTATAATTGAAATGTACTTTATTTTAAGGCAAGATAAAGTACATTTTCACTAAACTAAAATGAACATTTGAAAAATTTCAGTTTTTACTTTGATAACGTACATTTTTAGCTATTTTTGTTCAAAAAAATTTTTTTAGTAATTAAGTCCTTTTTTATCACTTTTAAAAAACTCCATAACATCTTTCCGAAAAACTATAATTTTCTTGAAAAATATATAAGTCTATGCTATACTACTAGTAGACTGATTTACGGAGAAAATACATGAAACGTGAGATTTTGCTGGAACGAATCGATAAACTAAAACAAATCATGCCCTGGTATGTTTTGGAATACTACCAATCTAAGCTTGCTGTACCTTACAGTTTTACAACTTTATATGAATACCTCAAGGAATACGATCGATTTTTCAGCTGGGTTTTGGAGTCTGGTATTTCAAACGCCGATAAAATGTCTGATATTCCTTTATCTGTCTTGGAAAATCTGTCTAAGAAAGACATGGAATCCTTTATCCTTTATCTACGTGAACGACCTTTACTGAATGCCAATACAACCAAGCAAGGTGTTTCTCAGACGACCATCAATCGAACCTTATCAGCATTGTCTAGTCTTTACAAGTATCTGACTGAGGAGGTTGAAAACGACCAGGGGGAACCTTATTTTTATCGTAATGTAATGAAAAAAGTTTCAACAAAGAAAAAGAAAGAAACACTTGCTGCCAGAGCTGAAAATATCAAGCAAAAGCTCTTTCTAGGTGATGAAACAGAAGGTTTTCTGACTTATATCGACCAAGAGTACCCACAACAACTCTCAAATCGTGCTCTATCATCGTTTAATAAAAATAAGGAACGTGATTTGGCCATTATTGCCCTTCTCTTGGCGTCTGGTGTCCGTTTATCTGAAGCTGTTAATCTGGATCTAAGAGATCTCAATCTCAAAATGATGGTTATCGATGTTACTAGAAAAGGTGGTAAACGTGACTCTGTCAATGTCGCTGCTTTTGCTAAGCCTTACCTAGAGAATTATCTAGCCATTCGAAATCAACGCTATAAGACGGAAAAAACAGATACAGCCCTCTTTTTGACACTCTATCGAGGTGTTCCCAATCGTATCGATGCTTCCAGCGTAGAAAAGATGGTTGCTAAGTACTCTGAGGACTTCAAAGTGCGTGTAACTCCCCACAAACTGCGCCATACCCTAGCAACTAGGCTCTATGATGCAACTAAATCGCAAGTTTTGGTTAGCCACCAGCTAGGACACGCCAGTACGCAAGTCACTGACCTCTATACCCATATCGTCAACGATGAACAAAAGAATGCTCTGGATAGTTTATAAACTACATAAAATAAATTATGTAAAGTATAACTTATAAAAAGAAGCTGCTAAAATAAGCAACTTCTTTTTCTTTATATCTGATACCAGTAAAGTAGCGTGGAATATCAATTGTTTCTATATTTTTGAAATTCTCATTTGCCTACTACTAATTTAACTATAGCAAAAATAATGCAGATAAGGAAGGATATTTTTGCTTGCAGGAATTCTAAAAATCAAGCTTTTCTGGATTCAAATCTCTTCATAATCATAGTTAGACGCCAACGGTAGAGAACCCCACTCACGATTAGACTAATAATCAAACCAATCCAGTAAGAATAAGCTCCAAAATCTGTTAGAGAGTCGAATACCATAGCTACTGGGAGTGTCACCCCCCAGTAACCAAGCAAACCAAGGTAAAAAGGAATAACGGTATCCTTATACCCCCGTAAAATTCCCTGGAGCGGTGCTGCAAAGGTATCTGCTAACTGGAAGAAAAGACTATAAGTCAAAAAGCGCGCTGTCAAATCGATAAATTCTGGGTCGTTACCATAAAGACTAGCCACATTTCCTCTAAAAATGTAAAGAAAGGATAAGGTGAATCCTGCAAAAATGAGGGCTGTCCCTCTTCCTAGACCAATATAGGTTTTCGCATCATCAAATCGCTTGGCTCCCACTTCATAGGAAACGACAATAGCCATAGCAGATGAAATACTCATAGGAAAGGCGTACATAAGACTTGAAAAGTTCATAGCTGACTGGTGACTAGCAATAATCAAGGACGAAAACTTAGCCATAATCAAACCAACCACGGAAAAGATAGCCACTTCCGCAAAGACAGTTCCGCCAATAGGCAGACCTAAGCGAACTCCTTCCTTGATTTTATCCATATTAAGCGGAATGCGTTTCTCAAAATGCAAGGCTTTGAGCCTCTCCTGTTTAAATAAAACAAGTACAGAAATTCCAAGCAAAACCCAATAAGCCAAGGATGTTCCTAAACCAGCACCAGCACCTCCCAGTTCTGGAACACCAAAGGCCCCGTAAATCAAGAGATAGTTAAATCCGCTATTGAGAGGAAGTAACAAAAGCATGAGGTACATGGACAGTTTGGTCAAGCCCAGCGAATCCAGCAAGGAACGAATGACACTAAAAAGCAACAAGGGGATAATTCCGATAGATAAAAACCAGAGATAGCGAACCGCTACTGCCGCCACCGGTGCTTCTAGTCCAATATGATTCAAGATTGGTGGTGCCAAGAAAAGCACCATCCCCAGCAAGACCACAGATAGACCCAAGGCCAGATAGATGAACTGGTAAAAATCAGACGCAACCTCTTCCTTTTTGCCTCGACCAAGATGGTGACCAATGATGGGCACCAAGGCCGATACAATCCCTGTTAGGAAGGTAAAGAAAGGATTCCAGATACTGGTTGCCATAGATACACCAGCCAAGTCCATGGTATTGTATTGACCTGTCATAGTCGTATCAACAAAGGAGGCAGAATAATTTGCAAATTGATAAATCAGGATAGGGAAAAATATCTTGAAAAATAAGATAAACTTGTCTTTAAAATGATGGGTTTGGTACATATAGGCTCTCTATCTTTTTGTTTACAGAGCAGACTCCCACCTAGTTTTGATAGACGATTTGTCCCTTACAGATGGTATATTTAACCTGCCCTTTTAAGGTTTCACCGATGAATGGTGAATTAGCTGCTTTCGAAGCAAAATAGGAGTCCACAAAGCGGTCAACCTTAGCATCAAAAATAGTAATGTCCGCTGGACCATTCTCAGCCAAGTAACCTGCTTCAAAATTGTAAAGCTTGGCTGGGTTGTATGTCATCTTTTCGAGTAATTCCATCAAGCTTAACTCACCAGCTTCCACCAAATAGGTCAAGCCGAGAGACAGGGATGTTTCTAAGCCAGTCATACCAGATGGCGCTTTGGTAATATCTTCGACATTTTTCTCATCCGCATGGTGAGGCGCATGGTCAGTCGCGATAACTGTGATGACACCTGACTTGAGACCTTCAATCACGGCACGACGGTCTGATTCCAAACGAAGTGGCGGATTCATCTTAGCATTGCTACCTTGAGTCAAAAGAAGTGCTTCGGTCTTAGAAAAATGCTGTGGTGCTACTTCTGCTGTGACCTGCGCACCTAGCCCCTGAGCAAACTCAACTACTTTAACACTTTCTTCCTTAGACAAATGCTGGATGTGAACATGGGCCTTGGTTGCATAGGCAATCATGACATCACGCGCCATCATAGCATACTCAGCCACCCCAGTAGCACCGCAGATATGGAAATGTTCTTTAGCGATATTTTCATTAAAGCCAAGAATCCCATTCAAACCTGGATCTTCCTCATGGAGACTAATAAAGGTATTAAGCTTTTTGGCTTCCTCCATGGCTTCCTTGACAACTTTACTACTTTCAAGCGGAATACCGTCATCAGAAAAACCAACCGCACCAGCTTCTAAGAGTGCCTTGAAGTCAGTCAAGTCTTGGCCATTAAAGTTCTTAGTAATGGTCGCAACCGTCTTAACATTAATCTTCTCTTTGGCAGCTGAATGGAGAACTTCTTGCAAGGTCTCTACATCCGAGATGGTTGGACTAGTATTAGCCATCATGACAACAGTTGTAAAACCACCTGCCGCAGCTGCTAGTGCCCCAGTATGGATGTCTTCCTTGTGTGTTTGACCAGGTTCACGGAAATGAACATGAATATCGACCAAGCCAGGAGCAACTACAAGACCAGTAGCATCAATTATCTCTGCTCCTTCTTCTTTAATCTCAGGCGCAATTTTGATAATTTTCCCATCTTGAACTAAGACATCACACACTTGATCCAAATCAGACTTGGGATCCATTACACGACCATTTTTAATTAGTAGCATCTGCTTTCTCCTTTATTCATAGAAATCGACTTGGGTATCCAACAATTTATCCCCATCATAAACAAACTTGGCTGAAAAGAAGGGTTTATCCTCTAAAAGCCACTCAACAAAGGTATGGTCACCTTCCCAAGTTGGCTTGCTCAAAACCTCATCATAGGGAACCCATTCTAGCGTTCCCTCGTTGCAGTCAATCAAGTCACCCTCGAACTCCGTCACCTTAAAAACATAGGTGTACCAGTCTAAATCTGGCGTAAATTCAGGAAAAGTGATAACACCTTTTAGAACTGGCTTGGCTTTCAGTCCCGTCTCTTCGAGGATTTCACGCGCCGCGCATTCCTGAGGGGTCTCTCCTCTCTCTAGCTTACCACCCACACCAATCCATTTCCCTTCATGAACATCATTTGGCTTCTTATTACGATGGAGCATGAGCAATTCTTTCCCGTTATCAATGTAGCAAATCGTCGCTAACTGAGGCATATTTTCTCCTTATCTAAGCCAATCGATTGGCTCTTGTCCTGTTTCTTTTAAGAATGCATTGGCCTTGGAAAAAGGCTTGGAACCCCAAAATCCTCTATAAACTGACAAAGGACTAGGATGGGCTGATTCGATAATCAAGTGATGAGGATTGGTAACTAAGGCCTTCTTCTTACGTGCATAAGCTCCCCAGAGTACAAAAACGACTGGTCTATCTAGATGATTGACCACCTGAATCACAGCATCCGTAAAAGGCTCCCATATCTGACCAGCATGACCATTGGCCTGTCCAGCAGGAACTGTCAAACAAGCATTAAGAAGCAAGACTCCTTGCTCAGCCCAAGCTGTCAAATCATGAGATTTCTTAACCCCGATATCATCTGACAATTCTTTCAAGATATTTTGCAAGGATGGTGGAGCTGGGATAGAGTTCGGTACAGAAAAACTCAAGCCCTGCGCTTGACCTGGCCCGTGATAGGGATCCTGTCCCAGAATCACCACCTTAACGTTTTCTAGGGGTGTGGTCAAGAGAGCCTGAAAAACCTTTTCCTTGGGTGGATAAACAGTCCCCTGACCATAAACCTGCTCCATAAACTGATTGATTTTCCCAAAATAACCCTCAGGTAATTGTGCCTTAATCAAAGCATGCCAAGACGAGTGTTCCATAGCCAACTCCTTCGTTTTTACTGCCTCTATTATAGCAAAAAGTGGCTATGGAAACCACTTTTTACAGTTTATCTAAACAATCCAGCAAGTCTTGGTAAGAATGGACTTCGTAAGTCGGTTGGGCTTGTGTGTGATTTTCGAGGTGATGAGGGTTGTACCAGATAGTGTCAATCCCCGCATTATTACCACCTTGAATGTCGGCAGTTAGGGAATCTCCAATCATCAGCGTCTTTTCTTTGCTAAAACCTACAATCTGCTGCCCCATTTTTTCATAAAAGAGGGCATCAGGCTTTTGTGTTTGCAACTGTTCAGAGATAAAGACTTGATTGAAATAAGGTGCTAGACCAGATTGAGCTAAACGCCCTGTCTGAATGGCAGTTATTCCATTTGTCGCAGCATACAAGTCATAATCACGCTCGATGAGGCTATCTAAAAGTTCATGAGCACCTGAAAAAGTTTGCCCCTGTTGGGCGAGGTAAAATTGGTAACGCTGGGCTAGAAAACTACCGTCTTTTTCCTCTCCAAAATGAGCAAATAAACAAGAAAAGCGCGTGTTAACCAGCTCTTGTTTACTGATTTTCTTTTGCTCCAAGTCCTTCCAGAGAGCCTTGTTCATAGGAACATAATAGTCTTTATAAGCCTGAATATCTGCAACCCCTTCTTCTTTTAGAAGTTGCGTTAAAGCCACATCCTCAGCAGCATCAAAATCAAGCAAGGTGTGGTCGAGGTCGAAGAGTAGAAATTTGTAGGACAATTTGGTGTTTTCCTTTCTAAGATAAACAACTTTCACTTCAGCCAGCTGTTTAATGTAAAAACTTAAAAGTGGTATAGTATCACAAAGAATAATCGTTCCAATTGATTAACTAATCCATACTATTCTAGTCAAGTTTATTTTTATTATAGAAAAATCTTCTATAAATTCGAGCAATAGTTAAAATACATACAAATATGACTCCCAAAATAGATAATACTATTTTCACAAAACTCATTTCAGAGCCTATTACATAGATATGAAAAAGAGGGGCTAGTCCTACACATAGAGACAATAGATAATTACTAAATCTTATCTCACCAATTCCTGCAAAAAAATGTTTCATTTTAAATATCCCCATTTTACCTTTCATCTTTATAATCCACTAACAAGCTACTAACAACTCTATTGACTTCTCTTTTTTTTGAAAAATCTTGACAGCAAATTTACTCCACTTAATGCCACTAAAACTTCAATGGGCAAAAAATAGTAATCCCATATCAAATGAGAAATCAGCAATGTTAGAAATAGTATACAGTCAATATAACTATTCTGAAAATACTCTGTAATTACATAATACAGATATACCACAACCATCAAAATTAAAACAACCATCATAATACTATTATCCTGTCCTTCTCACTAACGCTATTTCCAAAATTTAATTTTTTTATGACTTAGTAACGTAATTCCAATTAGCAATACACCTAATATAAATAAAAGTATTTCCCAAAATTTATTCTCAGTTTTAATAAAAGGTATAAGATACATACTAACCAATAGGGAACTTACTCCTAAAAGAGCAAAGACCACTCTGACTTTATCACTTAGTTTAAACATATTTAATTCCCCATAAAATAAGCAGTAGCTACGTTTACTGTAACATTCCCCGTCTTTATGTAGAGATAATCTCCCATCAAGACACCTCATCTCTTCTTACTCAATAGCAGCATAATTATTTGGTGATACGAGTTTCATAAGATTTCTCCTCTTTAACGTTGCATGGTTAGGATAGTTCTCCAATAAGTAATCGTCGACTGCGTTTAAAGCACTTTGTTACCTAGATAAGATATCCTTTCACTATTTAATTTTAAGGAGAAGTAAGATTTAACCATATTTATCTCATTTCTTATTTTTAAATAACTCATACTCTTTTTCTCTGATAAAGGGAAGTGAGAAATTAGAAAAAAATAGTAGAATTGAAAATAGGTATCCATCTTTTTGCATTGCTAAAACATAGCCTAAAAATAAATAGACAATCAAATCTAGTACAAAAAGAGAAAATATCCTCCTTTTCATTACCTCACTTGTCTTAAAGATTCTGTTTAATAGAATCTTTATCGTAGTATCTACACAAATTTTTATCAAAAATATAAGAGCCAATACACGATTATCAACTGTACCATGAAGAATAAATGGAAATATAGTTAATATAAAACTAGAAATCTCTAAATATTTTATCCAAGGAGATTGAGACATCTTACTTTTAAACTGACTGATTTTCCTATACTCGCTAGCTAATCTAGTATCAAAATCTCTACCAATTTTATTAAAGATTAAGAACTCCAGGACAAAAATACTGATTAATACGATATAAGTAGAAACCTTTCCTGGGAAAAATTTATTGATTAAAATTGGAAAACTCATTAACAGAATCGAGTTTATAGCCAAACAAATGGATACTATTTTATTCTTCACAGAGTATATAGGTAACGATACTATTGAATAGAGAAACGCTAAAAAAATAAGCAAGAAATACTCTGTGCTGCTAATTAGCGGCGCCCTTAATGATAAAAATAGATAGGCACCCCACACGATGATATGCGCTTTACGAATTGACTCTAGATTACTCATCTACCTACTCCTAATATGTAAAGAGAATCCATTTTTAGTTCACATTCTCTTTCCAACAAGTCATAAACGTTTCATGATATTTCCTTCTTTTACATTAGGTAAAGTTGAAATACATTTTTTGCAAGTGAAAATATTATTATTATTTGGAAACCCAAAATATCTATCCCTCTTCTAGACCTAAACCAAGTCAGATTAAAGATACAAATATAATGATAAGGCTTTCTTTTACTTTAGACTACCATAAAACAAGGAATCTTTCAACAAAATTCATTGGCAAACTACTATTCTAGAAGATTGACAGCTCAAATCTTTCAGAATAGAACAATCCTAACTATCGAATACCCTAACTTCATAAATATCCATGTGATTCTAGACCTAGAATTCCTATAAACTAAATGTTTTCGCGCTATTCTAAGCTATTGATAGCCTTAAATGTTAATTTTTGAGCAATTCTAAAGCTAGAATAGTCCCATCACAATCAGTTTTGAATTATTATACTCAATGAAAATCAAAGAGCAAACTAGGAAACTAGCCGCAGGCTGTACTTGAGTACGGCAAGGCGACGTTGACGTGGTTTGAATTTGATTTTCGAAGAGTATTAACAATTTAGAAACGCTATGATTCCACTCCTTTTACATTAAAAAGGAACTGCATAAAGCAATCCCTTTCTGATTTTGAAATTATTTACTTAACATTTTATAGTTGAGATAATCAATAGCCCATCTATAAAAAGAGTTATAGTAAAATTCCTTATTTATTGATTTCAAGCTCCGACAACTGTGTTTGAATAACTGACAGTTCTGCACCAGCCTGAAGAAGAGCAGCTGCAGTATAGGCACCTTCTACAATTGGAACCCTATTGATCATGATACTTTTATCACTGAAATCAGCCACCATTTCTAAGTTCATTTTAGCAGAACCTAGGTCAAAAAAAGCTAATAAAGTATCTGCTGGATTTTCGGAAACAACCCTATCTACTTGATCAAAACTTGTTCCAATTCCTCCATCTTCGGTTCCTCCTACATAAGTAATCGGAACATCTTTAGCTACTTCACTAATCAGCTCAACGACACCTTGTGCAATGTTTTTGGAATGTGAAACGATAACAAGACCAACACTTCCCATTAAACCACCCCAGTTTCTAAAAGAGCAGTAAAGAGTAATCCTGATGAGAATGATCCAGGATCAATATGTCCAAGAGAACGTTCTCCTACATAAGATGCCCTTCCTTTAGTTGCAAGTAAATCTTTGGTAGCATTCACTACCTTATCAATAACCTCTTGAGTCAATTGACCAGCAGACAAGGCAGCAATAACAGGAGTCCAAACGTCAACCATTGTCTTTTCTCCAACTTCTGCTTTCCCACGTTTGACAATCATATCCAGACCACTTTGTAAAATTTCTTCTAATTTCGAATTAGAATCAGCCTTGGCCATGCCCATAAAAGCAGAGCCATACAAGGGACCAGAAGCACCGCCTACCTTACTCAGTAGTTGCATTGAGACAAGCTTAAACACATCACTGCTGGTCTCAAATTGCTTTCCTTCTAAGTTTTCCATCACTGCAACCATGCCACGCGCCATATTTCCACCGTGGTCTCCATCTCCTATAGGGGTGTCTAGCTCACTAAGGTAATCTTTCTGTTCTTGAATCTTTTCATTAAAAAGCTTCATCCATTCAAGAGCTTGTTCAGCATTCATTCGACATTTCCTCCTTGAGTTTTACCAAGCTGGGGTAGTAACAGGTGCATTTAGAGCATCCAACCACTCATCATCTGCCAATCGAATCAATGTTAATGACAAGCCGGCCATATCAATTGATGTCATATAGTTTCCAATTTTCTTAAATGCCAACTCAACACCTTTTTCATGGAGTAATTTAGCCACATCATTTGCAAATACGTATTGTTCCATAAGAGGAGTGCTTCCTAAACCATTGATGAGAAGGCCATAGCGTTCACCAGCTTTAAGTTGGAAACCTTCAGATAATTTTTCAACCAATTCCGAAGCCAATTGTGCTGAAGGTTGCATTTTCTCTTTTTTATATCCAGGCTCACCGTGAATACCAACACCATATTCAAATTCATCATCTTCTAGAACAAATCCAGGTTTCCCAACCTCAGGAACGGTTGCTCCAGACAAGGCCAACCCAATTGTTTTAATTTCTAAGACAAGTTTGTCGGCCAAGTCCTTCATTTCAGATAATGATTTACCAGAACGGGCCGCATCACCTAAAATTTTATGGACTAAAATAGTACCTGCAACACCTCGACGACCTTGGGTATAGAGACTATTTTCAACCGCAATATCATCATCAACTACAACGCTTGCTACATCAATACCTTCCATTTCAGCAAGTTCTTGTGCAATTTCAAAGTTCATAATGTCACCAGAATAGTTCTTGATGACCATGAAAACTCCAGCACCTTCATCAGCCGCCTTAATGGCTTCTAAAATTTGGTCCGGAGTAGGTGAAGTGAAGACTGCTCCACAAATCGCAGCTGACAACATTCCATCTCCTACAAATCCAGCATGACTTGGTTCATGTCCTGAACCTCCACCTGAAATGAGTCCAACTTTTCCTGTCTTTTCTGCCTTTCTAACGATGACATCAAAACCATCTAAGCGTTCTACCAAGTCATCATGCATGAATGACAAGCCCTGCAACATTTCATCAACAACTTGTGTCGGTTTATTTATAATTTTTTTCATGAGAAACTCCTTTCGGCATGTACCTTTGTTTTCGCTTTCATTATATATTTTTTATCGCTGGATGATAAGGGACAGATTCTATTATTTGTCCCCTTTTAAACCCGTTTAAAACATTTTTTTGGTAAAATGAAGTAAGTAAAAGAAAGGTTTCCTATGGCATCATCATTTATTACAAAAAAACGGATTACCAAGGCATTTAGAGACCTATTAGCTACTAGAGAATTTGACAAAATCTCCATTGTAGATATCATGGAATCAGCTGGCATTCGTAGACAGACCTTTTATAATCACTTTCTTGACAAATATGAACTGCTAGACTGGATATTTGAAAATGACTTAACCGAGTATATCACCAATAACTTGGACTTCATTTCAGGCCAAAAACTATTACAAGAATTATTTCTTTATTTCGAACAAGAGCGTGACTTTTATATTCAACTTTTTGATATTCAAGGACAAAATAACTTTTATGACCACTTTATCAGCTACTGTCGCTTGCTTGTATCAAAAATTTTAAGAGAATACGGTCAGATTGATAGCGATTCATCTGCTTATACTTGTTTTTTGTTAGACTATCATTCACATGCTCTAGCAGAAATCGTGAAGGCTTACGTCAATAAAAAAAGTCTAGTTCCACAACCAGACTTTCTAATCATGACAATTATTGGAAAGAGACCACAATGACATTTATTTCAAATCATAAACAGAAAATTATTTCAAGTTACATTTCGGCAACTGTCAGCAGTCATCCTGAATTAGAAAAACACCCTACTTTACCACTAGTCTATCAAAAAGATCGCAATCCTCATCAGGTTCCAATATTGTCGGGTGGAGGTTCCGGTCACGAACCTGCGCATATTGGATATGTGGGAGAAGGAATGCTTACTGCTGCTATCTATGGCCAATTATTTACTCCTCCTACAAGAACTGAAATCTTAGAGTCCATTCGTTTTTTAAACAATGGTCACGGTGTCTTCATCATTGTAAAAAATTTCGAAGCAGACATCAAAGAATTTAGCTGGGCCATTAATACTGCTAGACAAGAAGGAATTAAGGTCGGCTATAGTCTAGCACACGACGATATTTCCATTGAACCTCACAATAGATTTCAAATTAGAGGAAGAGGGCTTGCAGGGACAATCTTACTTCATAAAATCCTAGGATTTGCAGCTCAAAATGGTGCCGACATAGAGCTACTAACTGATTTAGGTCATGAACTTGCTCCCGAAATAGCAACAATTGGCTTTGCAACGAAATCGGCTAGTCTCCCCCAAGCCACCCGTCCACTATTTAACTTAGAAGAAGGAAATATTTCTTATGGTATTGGGATACATGGCGAAGAAGGCTATCGTATCGTCCCATTCCAATCATCGGAAATCCTGGCAAATGAAATTATAAGTAAATTAAGATTGCACTATCATTGGAAACATGGGGATCAATTTATATTGCTTGTAAATAATCTAGGCACTACCAGCAACTTAGAAATGGGCATATTTATCAATGATCTCCTTCAACTCTTAGAAATTGAAGGAGTCACTATTACTTTTATAAAATCAGGAACATTTATGACCAGTCTAGATATGGCAGGTATATCCGTAACTCTTTGTCCCGTAAAAAATAAACAGTGGTTAGAAGCGCTCAATGCTCCAACGACAGCTTTTGCATGGTAATTTGCTTGTATAACTCAAAAGGGCTACATCACTTGATAGCCCTTTGCTTTTATCTTACTTTTAAAAGAACTCATTCTTTCTATTTCAAATAGTCCATCTATCCTTTACAATTCTTCCGATGAGCTTTGAGTTTTTTCAGAGCCCAATCATAGTGGCTTGACGTGCTACTAACAAAGTAGGAACCTAGACTTGTTCCGCCGGTCCACTTATAGCCACCTTTGGTAAAGAGTTCGTCATTGCTAAAAACTTCTATCAACTCTAAAACCTTCCTATGTGATTGTTCTTGGAGTCTAGTCGCTTCTTCTAAGGAGGTTTTCTGGTGCTTCTTCCAAAAAGCGACATTCATTTCTCCATAAGTTTTCCAAGTATAAGGTTCAGGGAGAAAAGGTCTTTCGTGACCTTCTTGATTAGAATGTACCCAAGTCAAAAGTAACTGCTGCCATTCATAAAGATGGATCAAGACATCCCGTAGATTTTTATCCCTTTTCCAGTGAGCTTCTTTTTTCTTTAGGTCTCTTGAAAAATCAAATGGAGTCTGTAGCTCATCTTCACTTAATTGAGAGATGAAGAGGTTAAGCTTTTCATAATTTTCCTTAGAGACCAGCATTAGCTCCTCTTTTGTTTTCGGTCTAGGCACAGAGTTCTCCCTTCATATTGTTAGTTATTATTAGAAATTTTTTATCCTTTAAATCTCTATAACTTATCCTTTAATTTCTCAACAAAGAGATAGGCAGCTGGACAGGTCAAAGTATTCTTAATCGTCAAATGGTTGATTTGATGGATTTTTTTACGGTCCGTATGGGGAAACTCTCGACAGGCCTTTGGACGAACTTCATAGATGGAACAGAGATTATCTCCTCCTAGAAAGGGACAAGGCATGGATTTAAAAACCTTATCACCATCTTCATCTACCTGCAGAAACTCCGCTTCAAAAGCTGGTAATTTCATCTTAAAGTACTTAGCAATACGAGTGATGTCTGCTTCCTTGAAGTCAGGTCCCAATGTCTTACAGCAGTTAGCACAGGCAGTGCAATCAATCTCCTCAAAGACTTCTTGGTGAATCTGTTGGGCTATCTTATCCAGATTTTTTGGTGGTTTTTTCTTTAAATTGGCTAAAATTTTACGGTGCTCCTTTTGCTTTTGCAAGGCTAGCTGGTGGTAATACTCAATATCAATTTCTTTAGACATGATTTCTCTCTTATTCTATTTGTTTCTCCTATTATATCATGCCTCTTCATCATTGAAAAGTGGACTTCACAAGACTATACTATTCCCGAATGTATCAAAAAACCTTGCAACTAGGTTACAAGGTTAATGACATTAATCGAAGTTAACGTATTCTTTTTGAAGTTCAAGGACTTCTTCCATTGTTGAACACTCTGTAAGGGCACGGTTAGCGTACTCTTCCATCTTAGCAGTGTCCAATTTCTTCATCAAGCTACGTGTACGAAGTACAGATGTTGCTGACATAGAGAACTCATCCAAGCCCATTCCGACAAGAAGTGGAACAGCTTTTTGGTCACCAGCCATCTCACCACACATACCAGCCCATTTACCTTCAGCGTGAGCTGCCTTGATAACGTTGTTGATCAAGCGAAGGATTGATGGGTTATATGGTTGGTAAAGGTATGAAACTTGCTCGTTCATACGGTCTGCTGCCATTGTGTATTGGATCAAGTCGTTTGTACCAATTGAGAAGAAGTCAACTTCTTTAGCAAATTGGTCTGCAAGCATCGCTGCTGCAGGAATTTCAATCATGATACCAACTTGGATATCATCCGCAACTGCAACTCCTTCAGCAAGAAGGTTTGCTTTTTCTTCATCAAAGACTGCTTTAGCTGCACGGAATTCTTTCAATAGGGCAACCATTGGGAACATGATACGCAATTGACCATGAACAGAAGCACGAAGAAGGGCACGGATTTGTGTACGGAACATTGCATCTCCAGTTTCGGCAATAGAGATACGAAGGGCACGGAATCCAAGGAATGGGTTCATTTCGTGTGGCATATCAAAGTAAGGAAGTTCCTTATCTCCACCGATATCCATTGTACGAACAACCACAGGCTTACCATTCATTCCCTCAAGAACAGCCTTGTATGCTTCATACTGCTCATCTTCTGTTGGGAAGTCTTGAGAGTCCATGTACAAGAACTCTGTACGGTAAAGTCCAACAGCTTCTGCACCGTTGTTGTTAACACCTTCAACGTCTTTTGGAGTACCGATGTTAGCTGCCAACTCGAAGTGTTTACCGTCAGCAGTCACTGTTTGAGCATCTTTCAAAAGTGCCCACTCAGCTTTTTGTTTAGCATAAACTTCACCAGCTGCTTTAAATTCTGCCGCTTGTTCATCTGTTGGGTTGATAATGACTTCACCAGTAATTCCGTTAACGGCAAGGATATCACCGTCTTTCACCACTTCAGTGATGTTATTTGTTCCCAATACAGCTGCAATTTCAAGTGTACGTGCCATGATAGCTGAGTGGCTTGTACGTCCACCGATGTTTGTTACAAAAGCTTTTACAAAGTTTTTGTCCAATTGAGCTGTATCAGATGGTGTCAAGTCATGCGCAATCACAATTACTTCTTCATTGATAGAAGCTGGATTTGGCAATTTTTTACCAAGAAGATTTGCCAATACACGTTTTGTCACGTCGCGGATATCCGCTGCACGTTCTTGCATGTATGGATTGTCTTCCATACCTTCAAAGATAGTGATGAACATGTCAGTCACTTCTTTAAGACCTGCTTCAGCATTGACTTTCTTAGCACGGATTGTTTCTTTAATCTGACCAATCAATTCTGGGTCAGCAAGAACCATCAAATGAGCGTCAAAAACTTGAGCCGCTTCTTCACCAAGCGTACCTACAGCTTTCTCACGGATAAGAGAAAGCTCGTTTTGAGAAGCTTCAAGAGCTACATCCAAACGAGCCTCTTCTGCGTTTGTATCTTCGACTGAAACAGTATCGAATGACAAATCCGGTTGAACGAGTAGATATGCTTTTGCAACGGCAACACCATCAGATGCTGCGATTCCTTTAAGCATTTCTGTCATTTTCCTTATGCCAATCCTTCTTTTTCCATTGTTTCTGAGATTGCAGCGATAGCGTCATCTGCATCTGCACCTTCAGCTGAGATAGTTACGTCAGCACCTTGGCCAACACCAAGACTCATAACACCCATGATTGATTTAAGGTTAACCGATTTACCTTTGTACTCAAGAGTGATATCTGAAGCAAATTTGCTAGCAGTTTGTACCAACAATGTTGCTGGACGTGCGTGAATACCTGTTTCTGCCACTACGTGGAAATCTTTAGAAGCCATAGTTTGACTCTCCTTTTGTTCTTTCTTTTTTGAGTTATATGTGATAACCCTTACAATTTGGTATTATATCATCTTCTAGGATTTTTTTCAAGCATTTTATGGGATTTATTCGATTTCCTTTCAGATAACTTGCTGAAAATCTTCTATTTTAGATAACAAAACACAGGATATAGTTTTTCAAAAAACAACTTATTGGATAATTATCACTATTTTACAAAACAAACACTACATATTGTGTTTTGTGAGCTTGAACAGAAAAATAGACCACTATATTTAGTTTTAAATCGTTGACAATTTTTTATTTTCTGATATACTAAGAAAGTAATCTATTTTGAAAGAGGAGTTACACAATGGTAACCGTTTATTCTAAAAACAACTGTGTCCAATGTAAAATGACCAAACGTTTCTTGGACAGTAATAATGTCGCTTATCGTGAAATCAATCTTGATGAGCAACCTGAGTACATCGATCAAGTTAAAGAGCTTGGTTTCAGCGCTGCTCCTGTTATCCAAACACCAACTGAAGTCTTTTCAGGTTTCCAACCAGGAAAACTGAAACAATTAGCATAATCTTAGTACATCATCCAGAAGAAACTGCTTCTAGGGCTAACTTAGAAGCCTTTCTTTTGTAATTAGATAAGGGAAATTTTATGGGATTAAAACATCTTGAGGACGTGACTTACTTCCGTCTCAATAACGAAATCAACCGTCCTGTCAATGGACAAATCATGCTTCATAAAGATAAGGAAGCCTTGGATGCCTTCTTTAAAGAAAATGTAGTTCCAAACACTATGGTTTTTGATTCAATCAAGGATAAAATCAACTACCTCATTGAACACAACTACATCGAAACAGCCTTTATCAAGAAATACCGTCCAGAATTTTTGGAAGAATTGTCTCAATTTATCAAAGACCAAAACTTCCAATTCAAGTCTTTCATGGCTGCCTATAAGTTTTACAATCAATATGCTTTGAAAACTAACGACGGTGAATATTATCTTGAAAGCATGGAAGACCGTGTCTTCTTTAACGCCCTTTATTTTGCTGATGGGAATGAAGCTATTGCAATCGATATTGCCAATGAAATCATCCACCAACGCTACCAACCTGCTACTCCTTCCTTCTTGAATGCTGGACGTGCTCGTCGTGGGGAGTTGGTATCCTGTTTCTTGATTCAGGTAACAGATGATATGAACTCTATCGGACGTTCTATCAACTCAGCCCTTCAACTTTCACGTATCGGTGGTGGTGTGGGAATTACTCTCAGCAACCTTCGTGAAGCTGGTGCTCCTATTAAAGGATATGAAGGAGCAGCTTCTGGCGTCGTTCCAGTTATGAAACTTTTCGAAGATAGCTTCTCTTACTCAAACCAATTGGGTCAACGTCAGGGTGCTGGTGTTGTCTACCTCAACGTCTTCCACCCAGATATTATCGCCTTCCTTTCAACTAAGAAAGAAAACGCCGATGAAAAAGTTCGTGTTAAGACCCTTTCACTTGGTGTTGTGGTGCCCGATAAATTCTACGAATTGGCTCGTAAAAATGAAGAAATGTACCTCTTCAGCCCTTACTCAGTAGAGCTTGAGTATGGTGTGCCATTCAACTACATTGACATCACTGAAAAATACGATGAATTGGTCACAAATCCAAATATCCGCAAGACAAAAATCAAGGCGCGTGATTTGGAAACTGAAATCTCTAAATTGCAACAAGAGTCTGGCTACCCTTATGTCGTCAACATTGATACGGCTAACCGTGCAAACCCTGTTGATGGTAAGATTATCATGAGTAACTTGTGTTCTGAGATTCTTCAAGTTCAAGAACCAAGCTTGATCAACGATGCTCAAGAATTCCTGCAAATGGGAACAGACGTTTCATGTAACCTTGGTTCAACCAACGTGGTTAACATGATGACTTCACCTGACTTTGGACGTTCTATCCGTGCTATGGTTCGTGCCCTTACTTTCGTTACAGATAGTTCACACATCGTAGCTGTTCCTACCATCGACCACGGAAATAGCCAAGCTCATACCTTTGGTCTTGGTGCCATGGGACTTCACAGCTACCTTGCCCAACAATTGATTGAATATGGGTCACCTGAGTCTGTTGAGTTTACTAGCATCTACTTTATGCTTATGAACTACTGGACTTTAGTTGAGTCAAACAATATTGCGCGTGAACGTGGTATCACCTTCCACAACTTTGAAAAATCAGACTATGCTAACGGAAGCTACTTCGACAAGTATGTGACTGGCGAGTTTGTTCCAAAATCAGACCGTGTTAAAGAACTCTTCAAAGATGTCTTTATCCCAAGTGCCGCTGACTGGGCTGAACTGCGCGACAAGGTTCAAGCAGATGGTCTTTACCACCAAAACCGCCTTGCTGTAGCGCCAAATGGTTCTATCAGTTACATCAATGACGTTTCTGCTTCTATTCACCCGATTACACAACGTATCGAAGAACGTCAAGAAAAGAAAATCGGGAAAATCTACTACCCTGCTGCTGGCTTGTCAACAGAAACCATTCCTTACTACACTTCTGCTTACGACATGGATATGCGTAAGGTGATTGATGTCTATGCTGCTGCAACTGAGCACGTGGACCAAGGACTTTCACTCACCCTCTTCATGCGTAGTGACATTCCAAAAGGTCTTTACGAATGGAAGAAGGAAAATAAGCAAACGACACGTGACTTGTCTATCCTTCGTAACTATGCCTTTAACAAGGGTATCAAGTCTATCTACTACGTCCGTACCTTTACAGATGACGGTGGAGAAGTCGGTGCCAACCAATGTGAAAGCTGTGTGATTTAATCTTTGCTTGAGGAAACTACATTTTCTCAGATAAGTATTCATTCACCCTGCTAAACTAAACTGGAATAAGCATCTATACTATGAAATAACAAAAAGTCGGGCTTCCGACTTTTTGTGCGATACTCCTCTAGAATTATGATAAAATAGAAGTAATTGTGAGTTCGCAATACTAAACACAGAAAGAGATTTCAAAATGGAAACTTACTACAAAGCCATTAACTGGAATGCCATCGAAGATGTCATCGACAAATCAACTTGGGAAAAACTGACGGAGCAATTCTGGCTTGATACACGTATTCCTTTGTCAAATGACTTGGATGACTGGAGAAAGCTATCAAATGTAGAAAAAGACTTGGTTGGAAAAGTCTTTGGTGGTTTAACCCTTCTCGACACTATGCAATCTGAAACAGGGGTTCAAGCCCTTCGCGCAGACATCCGTACACCACATGAGGAAGCTGTTTTCAATAACATCCAATTTATGGAATCTGTCCACGCAAAATCTTACTCATCAATCTTTTCAACCTTGAATACAAAGGCTGAGATTGAAGAAATTT
>NZ_CAMHWH010000010.1:0-80863 GCF_946188685.1 Streptococcus mitis | reverse complement strand
TGGGAAAATTTATGCCTTAATCGGTACAAGTGGCTGTGGTAAGACAACACTCTTGAATATGATTGGACGATTAGAGCCATATGACAAAGGGCAAATCATCTATGATGGCACTTCTCTTAAGGACATTAGGCCTTCTGTTTTCTTTAGAGATTACTTGGGATATTTATTTCAAGATTTTGGCTTAATTGAAAGTCAAACCGTTAAAGAGAATCTCAATCTGGGTTTAGTTGGTAAAAAGTTGAAAGAAAAAGAGAAAATCTCTTTGATGAAACAAGCTCTAAACCGTGTAAACCTCTCTTATTTGGATTTGAAGCAACCTATATTTGAGTTATCAGGAGGAGAAGCACAACGTGTTGCACTAGCGAAGATAATTTTAAAGGATCCTCCTTTGATTCTCGCAGATGAACCAACCGCTTCACTAGACCCTAAAAACTCTGAGGAATTACTTTCTATCCTAGAATCTTTAAAAAATCCGAATCGGACCATTATTATTGCGACCCATAATCCTCTGATTTGGGAGCAAGTGGACCAAGTTATTCGAGTTACCGATTTATCACATAGATGATATGGCGAGATTCAGTTAGAAGAAAGAGTCACAAACACACTTTGTGGCTTTTTTATTTCCATAAAAATGGTAAAATAGTAAGAGTAGAAATGGAGTTTGAGACATGAAAGTAATAGATCAATTTAAAAATAAGAAAGTCCTTGTTTTAGGTTTGGCCAAGTCAGGTGAATCTGCAGCTCGTTTGTTGGACAAGCTAGGTGCCATTGTGACGGTAAATGACGGGAAACCTTTCGAGGACAATCCAGCTGCGCAAAGTTTGCTGGAAGAAGGAATCAAGGTCATCACTGGTGGGCATCCTTTGGAACTTTTGGATGAAGAGTTTGCCCTCATGGTGAAAAATCCAGGCATTCCCTACAGCAATCCCATGATTGAAAAGGCTTTGGCAAAGGGAATTCCAGTCTTGACTGAGGTGGAATTGGCTTATTTGATTTCAGAAGCGCCCATTATCGGTATCACAGGTTCAAATGGAAAAACAACCACAACGACCATGATTGGGGAGGTTTTGACTGCTGCTGGCCAACATGGTCTCTTATCAGGGAATATCGGCTATCCAGCTAGTCAAGTGGCCCAAACTGCGTCAGATGAGGACACTCTTGTTATGGAACTTTCTTCTTTCCAACTCATGGGCGTTCAAGAATTCCATCCAGAGATTGCGGTTATTACCAACCTCATGCCAACCCATATCGACTATCATGGTTCATTTGAGGAATATGTAGCAGCCAAGTGGAATATCCAAAACAAGATGACAGCAGCTGATTTCCTTGTCTTGAACTTTAATCAAGACTTAGCAAAAGAATTGGCTAGCAAAACACAGGCTACCCTTGTACCATTTTCAACACTTGAAAAGGTTGATGGAGCTTATCTGGAAGATGGTCAACTCTACTTCCGAGAGGAAGTGGTCATGGCAGCTAGCGAAATCGGAGTTCCAGGTAGCCACAATGTGGAAAATGCCCTTGCGACGATTGCTGTAGCCAAGCTTCGTGGTGTGGATAACCAAACCATCAAAGAAACCCTTTCAGCCTTTGGTGGTGTCAAACACCGTCTCCAATTTGTGGATGAAATCAAGGGTGTCAAATTCTATAATGATAGCAAGTCAACCAATATCTTGGCTACTCAAAAAGCCTTATCAGGATTTGACAACAGCAAGGTCATTTTAATTGCAGGTGGTTTGGACCGTGGTAATGAGTTTGACGAACTGGTTCCAGATATTACTGGACTCAAGAAGATGGTCATCCTTGGTCAGTCTGCAGAACGTGTTAAACGGGCAGCAGACAAGGCTGGTGTGGCATATGTGGATGCGACTGACATTGCAGATGCGACCCGCAAGGCCTACGAGCTTGCGACTCAAGGAGACGTGGTTCTTCTCAGTCCAGCCAATGCTAGCTGGGATATGTATGCTAACTTTGAAGTACGTGGCGACCTCTTTATCGACACAGTAGCGGAGTTAAAGGAATAATATGAAAAAAATTGTCTTTACAGGTGGGGGGACGGTTGGACACGTGACCCTCAACCTTTTGTTAATGCCCAAGTTCATCGAAGATGGCTGGGAAGTCCACTATATCGGGGATAAGCGTGGTATTGAACACCAAGAAATCCTCAAGTCGGGTCTAGATGTCACCTTCCATTCCATTGCGACTGGCAAATTGCGTCGCTATTTCTCTTGGCAAAATATGCTGGACGTCTTCAAAGTTGGATGGGGAATTGTCCAATCGCTCTTTATCATGTTGCGACTTCGTCCACAGGCCCTGTTTTCAAAGGGAGGTTTTGTCTCTGTGCCGCCTGTTATCGCTGCGCGTGTTTCAGGAGTGCCTGTCTTTATTCACGAATCTGACTTGTCCATGGGCTTGGCCAATAAAATCGCCTATAAATTTGCGACGAAGATGTATTCAACCTTTGAGCAAGCTTCAAGTTTGTCTAAGGTCGAGCATGTGGGAGCGGTGACCAAGGTTTCAGATCAAAAAAATCCAGAACCAGATGAATTGGTAGATATTCAAACCCACTTTAATCCTAAATTGCCAACTGTATTGTTTGTCGGTGGTTCTGCAGGCGCTCGTGTCTTTAACCAATTGGTGACAGACCATAAGAAAGAACTGACAGAACGCTACAATATTATCAATCTAACTGGAGATTCTAGCCTGAACGAGTTGAGCCAAAATCTTTTTCGTGTTGACTATGTGACCAGTCTCTATCAACCCTTGATGGAATTGGCTGATATTGTTGTGACACGTGGTGGTGCCAATACGATTTTTGAGCTCTTGGCCATGGCAAAATTACATGTTATTGTGCCACTTGGTCGTGAAGCTAGTCGTGGAGACCAGATTGAAAATGCAGCTTACTTTGTAAAAAAAGGCTATGCAGAAGAGCTTCAAGAAAGCGATTTGACCTTGGACAGTTTAGAAGAGAAGCTTTCTCACTTACTAAGCCACAAGGAAGACTACCAAGCTAAGATGAAGGCTTCTAAGGAATTGAAATCTCTAGCAGATTTTTATGAATTATTGAAAAAAGATTTATCATAAGGAAAGTAAATGTCAAAAGATAAGAAAAATGAGGGCAAAGAAATCCTCGAAGAATTGAAAGAGTTATCAGAATGGCAGAAACGAAACCAAGAATACCTAAAAAAGAAGGCTGAAGAAGAGGCAGCCCTAGCTGAGGAGAAGGAAAAGGAAAGAAAAGCTCGAATGGCTTCCAAATCTGAAAAGTCAGATGAAACTGAGGATCAAGATAGTGAACCTGAACCAAAAGACCCAGAATCAGCTAAGGAAGAGTCTGAAGAAAAAGTAGAAAAGTCAGAAGACGTCAAAAAAGAAGAACCAGAGTCCAAAGAACCAAAATCCAAAGAACCAAAGAAACAGGCTAAAAAAGTAGAGAAAAAGCCTGTAAAGGAAAAAACGGTTAAACCGAAAATTCCAGGAGTTCATATCTGGCGGGCTATCTCGATTTTGTTTCTCAGTCTGCTTTTATTGGTTGTCTCTGCTTACTTGCTCAGTCCTTATGCGACCATGAAGGATATTCGTGTTGAGGGAACCGTGCAAACTACAGATGATGATATTCGACAGGCTTCAGGCATTCAGGATTCGGATTATACGATTAACCTTCTGCTAGACAAGGCAAAATATGAAGAGCAGATCAAGTCTAACTATTGGGTTGAATCAGCTCAGCTTGTCTATCAATTTCCAACCAAGTTTACAATCAAGGTCAAGGAATATGATATTGTTGCCTATTATGTTTCTGGAGAAAGTCATTATCCAATCCTTTCAAGCGGTCAGCTTGAGACCAGTTCGGTGAGTTTGGTCAGTCTGCCAGAAACTTATATATCAGTTCTCTTTAATAACAGCGAACAAATCAAGACCTTTACCTCAGAACTTTCTCAAATTAGCCCCGAACTCAAATCTTCTATCCAAAAGGTGGAACTAGCCCCAAGCAAGGTGACTTCTGATTTAATTCGATTGACTATGAATGATTCGGACGAAGTTTTGGTTCCTCTATCTGAAATGAGTAAGAAACTGCCATATTACAGTAAGATTAAGCCACAATTGTCAGAACCGAGTGTGATTGACATGGAAGCTGGAATTTACAGCTATACTGTGGCGGATAAATTAATTATGGAGGCAGAGGAAAAAGCCAAACAAGAGGCCAAGGAAGCTGAGAAGAAACAGAAAGAGGAAGAGAAGAAAAGGCTGGAGGAACAGCAGAAAAAATTGGAAGAAGAGAAGAAAAAATTGGAGGAAGAGAGCAATCGAAACCAAACAAGTCAGCGTTCATCGCGTCGCTAGGGTGTAGCTTTTCTTTCATAGTTTTTTAGTGACCATGTTTTTACTTGACAAGTGCTAGTAGAAATAATAGAATAGTAAAAAACCTTTAAAGCAGTCCAGAGAGGCAGCTAAGGTTAGACGGTGAAAGGGTGGAGACTACCCATTTTTCGTGGAACCTTGCTGTTGGCAGGTTCCTTTTTTCGTGCCTTCTTGTGGCCAGACTCTCTCACTAGCAAAGGTAAAAGGAGAAACCTATGCGAGAACATCGTCCAGTTATTGCTCTTGATTTTCCTAGTTTTGAGGCGGTCAAGGAATTCTTAGCTCTTTTTCCAGCAGAAGAAAACCTTTATCTAAAGGTAGGGATGGAGCTTTATTACGCAACGGGGCCTGAGATTGTGTCTTACTTGAAAGGCCTGGGGCACAGTGTCTTTTTGGATCTCAAGCTGCATGACATTCCTAATACAGTCAAGTCAGCCATGAAGGTCCTGTCTCAGCTTGGTGTGGATATGACTAATGTTCATGCTGCTGGGGGTGTAGAGATGATGAAGGCTGCGCGTGAAGGTCTTGGAAGTCAAGCAAAATTGATAGCTGTAACGCAGCTGACATCAACGTCAGAAGCCCAGATGCAGGAGTTTCAAAATATCCAAACTAGCCTGCAAGAGTCTGTGATTCATTATGCTAAGAAGACAGCTGAAGCGGGTTTAGATGGTGTTGTTTGCTCGGCTCATGAAGTACAACTCATCAAGCAGGCCACCAATCCAGATTTTATCTGCTTAACGCCAGGAATTCGTCCACAGGGAGCTTCTGTTGGAGACCAAAAACGCGTGATGACACCAGCAGACGCCTATCAAATCGGTAGTGACTATATCGTAGTGGGACGTCCCATTACCCAAGCTGAGAATCCTGTTGCAGCTTATCATGCCATCAAGGATGAATGGACACAGGACTGGAATTAAAGAACTAGATTAGAAAAATAAAAGGAGAAGACCATGACACTTGCTAAAGATATCGCTAGCCACCTCTTGAAAATTCAAGCAGTTTACCTCAAACCAGAGGAACCTTTCACTTGGGCATCTGGTATCAAGTCGCCCATTTACACTGATAATCGTGTGACACTAGCCTATCCAGAAACTCGTACCCTAATTGAAAATGGCTTTGTGGAAGCTATTAAAGAAGCCTTTCCAGAGGTAGAAGTGATTGCAGGAACTGCAACAGCTGGGATTCCACACGGAGCTATCATTGCTGATAAGATGAATTTGCCATTTGCCTATATCCGTAGCAAACCAAAAGACCACGGAGCAGGTAATCAAATCGAAGGCCGTGTAGCTCAAGGTCAAAAAATGGTAGTGGTTGAAGACCTTATTTCAACAGGTGGTTCTGTTCTTGAAGCAGTAGCAGCTGCTAAACGCGAAGGAGCAGATGTGCTTGGAGTAGTAGCGATTTTCAGCTACCAATTGCCAAAAGCAGATAAGAACTTCTCAGATGCTGGCGTGAAATTGGTAACACTTTCAAACTACAGTGAGCTCATCCATCTAGCCCAAGAAGAAGGATATATCACACCAGAAGGACTCGCTCTCCTAAAACGCTTTAAAGAAGACCAAGAGAATTGGCAAGAAGGTTAGGTCAGTAAGATAAAGAGAGACGAGTCTGGGACAAAAATCTAACTTTAAATATAAAAAACGAACAAAACGAGTTATCTAACAACCAGAATTCTGTTTCGTTCGTTTTTTTTTGTATAATTTATCGATTTTTAAAATTTATAATAAAGAATTTCTAAAATTAAAATCTTTTTGTCCCGGACTCTTTTAACCATTTTGTTTAAAATATGATAATATTTTAAACAAAATAATTGACAGCGCTTTCTTTTATTGATATAATGAAAATATAATATGTATCAAATTGATCAATCAACTATCTTGTTTATCACTTCTTAGGAGGACGATGTCATGAAAAGAAGAAAAATATATTCCCTTTTTTGCGTAGTTACAATTGCATTTAGTTTGTTTCTCCCTACAGTCTTAGCTAGACAGATTGGAGATTATGATTTAACGTTGCCGCGTTTTGGTGCGGATACAACTAGTGAGCTTGAGAAAGAAAACGCCTCTGCTGGAATTAATAATAATGACAGCACTGGTGGCGGTAAAACGTTAAATACCTCTATTCGTAGCGCCTATAGTGGGGCAGATATCACTCCAATGTATCAATTGAGTTCTGGCTCTAGGATTGTCATGTACTATAATGGAGGTGGTGATAATTATATTGGTTCTGATACTAGATTAGCTATGGCGCCACAGTTTGGAAATCATGTAAGAATTCATACTTCAGGTTCTTGGAGTCCAGATTCTTATTAACTTACTTGTCAGAGTAAGCCTTAAAGATGGTTGATTGTGGGTGTAGCATGAAAAAAGAATGCTACACCCTATTCTTATTATAAGGAGGAGTTGGGATGGAATTTTTTATTTGTAATCTTGTACGAGTCGTTAAATCACCTCGGTTTTATATGTCTTTATTTTTGACCCTTCTTTGCATGAGTTTAGGAAATTTCCTTGCTTTCAATGGTATTTATAAAATTGAAGGTTTATCGATTTTTTTTGCCGCTTCTTCTATTAGAGGATTTTCACCGATTAGCCTAGTAGCTGCACTTATCTGTACACTGCCCTATTCTAGTCAGATAATAGAGGATGCTGAGAGTCATTTTCTAACAGCACAATTGTGTCGAATTTCTAAAAAGAAGTATCTGGCTATTGTGGGTAGTACTGTAATTATTTCTTCTTTTCTAGTCTTTTTTCTCCCCTATTTATTATTATTAGGAATTAATCTTTTAGTGACTCCTTATCAGGAAATTTATATTGGAGACTATAGTGGTGCCTTAAAAGAATTATTTGATTCTAATCAGTTTCTCTATAGTCTTGTAACGACTCTCTGGTATGGAGTTTGGGGCGCTGTGTTCTCTATTTTTGGACTAGCTAGTGCTTTGCTAGTGAAGAAAAAATTAGGAGCTATTTTCATCCCAGTTGCCTATATGATGGTTGGGGGTATTTTTTGGGGTATTTTAGAGCTATCTTACTTAGAACCTGTGACAACATTAGCTTTGGGATATCAGAAAGATATCAGTCTTTCCTTAGTTAGTGGGCATCTTGCTTTTATTTTATTTGTTAGTTGTTTGGTTGTTTATGGTACATTTTTTCTACATTCAGAGGACTACGTATAATGAAACAATTTGTTCAATTTTACAAAAAAGATTTTTTAGCAGTATTGGTTTATTTTATATTACTGCTATCCTGTATTTTATCTAGTACAGTATATTTACTGCGATGTCGCCAATATTCAATCCATCCAAATGTATTAGAATGGCTCTTAGTCTTACTTCAAGATATTACGACTGGAGTATATTGCTTTCCGTTTACATATATATTATTCTTTTTTCATTTGATGAATAACTATTTTAATAGGTTGGAGTGCCGCATTCGTCTGAAATCAATTAAGCACTTTACCAGTTTTAGTTTCAAATTAGCAGCTCTTAGTACGGGGATTTGGACGGCGACTTTATTTTTATTGATTTTTCTAATTGCATTTAGTAATGGTTTTAGCTTCTCTTTGGAGATAAAGGAGGTTGATTTTTTAAGAGAATTTTATGGTATAAGTATTGCAAACAATGCTAGTTTCTTTATAGGATTTTTTTTCTCTTATATAGCATACTATTTCTTTTTATCCTTACTTACTATTAGCAGTTTTTCTTGGTTTAAAAAATCAAGCATGAGCTTAGTATTTCTGTTTACTTTTTTATTTGTAGAATCCTTATTCTGGATTTATCAGTTGAACAATGGGCTAATTGGATTATTGCCAATTTTTCAGTATATGGTAAATTCCAATCCGTATGCATTGATTTATTGGCTTACATTACTATCTATCATAATTCCATTGACTGTATTTTCTGTTCATAGAAACTGGAGGAGAGTGTAAAAGTTGGAAATGGGAAAGTTAAGTAGTCACATGTGGAGGTTGAATCAGATAATCTATACCAAGTACTTTTGGGGTTATGTTCTTTTTTGGATATTGATTTGTTTAGGATTATGGTATTGGTTAGAAGGAAATGATAGACTTGTTATAGAAATTTTAAAAGGGCCTAATCTGAGTCAAAACTCTTTTTTAGTCTTATCTATATGGTTGCTTCATTGGTTTATTATTCATGCATTTTTTCTAGCAGTTGTATATCGTAGAAGAGCATCCGATTTCTTTATGGAAGTGATTCGATTTTCTTCTATTAAGCTCTGGATTAGGTATCAGATTTGGACCTGTTTTCTTTATGGACTCGTTTTAATCATGGTAAAAGTTCTAGTGATTCAATTTATGTTACAGTTACCAAACTGGGATATAGGAGTTTTGTTTATAGTTGATTTTTTGAATGTTTGTGTGCTATCCTTGCTTTGCTTTACGTTATACATACTAGGAGCGAATGAGCAAATGAACTTTTCTTGTGTTAGCTTCTTTTTACTCATGATTGTGTTTGGCAGTTTATTTGTGGGGAATCGAACCAATTATCTATTTTATATTCTGAATAGAGGAAATGGAGATATAGGACGAGATCTATTTCTTCAGTTGCTATTTTTAGTCTTTCTTTTTAAAAGCATTTTCTATTTCACTCGTCAAAAGAGGAGGTTTATAGAATGAATGAAATAATTACATTAAAAAATATTCAGTTGGAATTAAAAAAAACATGTGTTTTTCAAAACCTTAATTTTAGTTGTAAACAGGGGGAAATTATAGGAATTACTGGTGCGAATGGCTCAGGGAAAAGTGTATTGTTTAAATTAATAGCTGGTTTATATAGTCCGTCTTATGGGGAAGTGTTAATCAATGGGGAAAATATTGTTCCTGAGAGAAAAATTCCAGCTAATTTGGGAGCTTTGATTGAAGAACCTGGTTTTATAAATTATTATAGTGGCTTTAAGAATTTACAATATTTGGCAAGCATACGAGGAGTAGTTGGTAATCAGGAAATCAATGATACACTGAAAATAGTTGGTCTATATGAGCAAAAAGACCAGAAAGTTAAAACTTATTCGCTAGGTATGAGGAAAAAGCTAGGGATTGCTCAAGCAATTATGGAGAATCCCTCTATTCTTTTACTAGATGAACCTATGAATGCCTTGGACAAATCAAGTGTAGAAAATATGAGAACATTGTTTAGAAAGCTCTCTAGTGAAAAAGGGACAACAATTTTGATTGCTAGTCATAGTGAAGAGGATATTCGTATCTTATGTGATAAAGTATATGCAATAGAAGATAAAGTATGTACACTGTGTTCAGATTGAACATCTTAGATAGACTCAGGATGTTATAGGTAAAATCTTAAAAAGGGATTGGAGTTTAAAATCCAGTCCCTTTTAAGAGTTAATAACTAGTCAACTTTTTCGCCCTCAACAACCAGGTCATCTGCTTTAGCAGCGTCACCGTAGGTTGGGTGAAGTGTTTTTTCATAGGCCTTGTGGAAGAAGTTTTCCTTACCTAATTTTTCAATATCTTTATTGATGAAGTCTAGCAATTCTTGGTTGCCTTTTTGAACTGCTGCTGCAATGGTATCTGGATTTCCAAGAGAAGTAATTCCTACTTCAAATCCTTTGTTTTCAAGTGCCCAAGCTAGGACTTCCGTATTGTCAGTAGAGAAGGCATCTCCACGTCCGTCAAGAAGGGCTTGGTAAGAGTCACTATATTGGTCGTATTTTTGGAGTTTTACTTCTGGGTGATTTTTCTCAAAATAAGTTTCAGCGGTCGTTCCTTTTGTAACAATCAAGGTTTTACCTTCAAGTTGTTTGACGTCTGTAATGAGACCAGTCTTAGGTGATACGACACCCAGAGAGACTTTCATATATGGAAGGGCAAAATCAACTTGTTTCTTACGTTCGTCAGTCACTGTAAAGTTGGCAAGGGTAATATCCACCTTGTTTGAAATCAAGTATTCCGCACGGTTGGCAGCATCGACTGAAACGTATTTAACCTTGACACCAAGGTCTTGAGCCAGTTGGTTCCCAAGTTCAATATCGTAACCTTTGTAGGAACCGTCATTATCAACGTAACCAAATGGTTTCTTGTCTCCAAATACGGCTATTCGTAGTTCACCGCTTTTTTTGATTTCATCAAGGGTGCGTGCCTTGGCAGTCGTTTTTCCAGATGATGAACCAGCATTTCCACCTGAGCTACAAGCTGTGACAAAGATAAGGGCAAAGGCAAGTGCCAAAACAGTTAAGAGTGGTTTGAATAGTTTCATAAGAATCTCCTTTATAGATATGAGCCAAATTGGCTAAAGTCAAAGACATTTAAAAATTCCTGAGCTCGTTTGGTTTGTGGATTGGTAAAGAAGGCTTGAGCCGTTCCTTCTTCAGCGATTTTTCCTTGGTCAAGGAAGATAATCCGATCGGCAATAGCTTGAGCAAACTGCATTTCGTGGGTTACTAAAATCATGGTGCGCCCTTCTTGGGCTAAGTCATTGATAAGTTCCAGAACCTCACGTACCATTTCTGGATCCAGCGAAGCCGTCACTTCGTCAAAGAGGATAATTTCTGGATGCATGAGCAGGGCACGGACAATTGCAACCCGTTGCTTCTGTCCACCAGATAATTGGCGAGCAAAGCTATGTTGTTTATCCAGCAAACCGACACGTTCCAGTAGTTGCAAAGCTTCTTCCGTTACTTCCTTCTTGTCTCTTCCCTGAGCCTTGATAGGACCTAGGATGAGGTTTTGAAGGACATCCAGATGGGGAAAAAGTTCATAGCTTTGAAAAACCATGCCAATCTTTTGGCGAACTAGGTGAAAATCTTTTTTATTTTCAACGATAGACTGACCGTCCAGAAGAATATCTCCACCTTGAATCCTTTCTAAGCCATTGAGGCAACGAAGGAGAGTACTTTTCCCACAACCAGATGGGCCCAGAATAACCACAACTTCCCCTTTTTTGATTTCTAGAGAAAGTCCTTGGAGGATGGGATTGTCTCCGAAGGATTTTTTTAGTTCCTTGATTTCTAAGATAGTTTCAGACATTTAGTTCCTCCAATGTTTTTCTAAGTGAGTGGATAGTTTGGAAATAGGAAAGCAGACTGCGAAATACAAGACCAGAATGGTTCCATAAATCCAAAAGGAAGCGGTTGGGATAGTCAAGCGATTGCTATCGATGATTTGTTGTCCAACCTTGGTCACTTCAACAACCCCAATCAAAACGACCAAAGAAGTGGTTTTGATCATCCGAGTGACAAGGTTAATGGCCTGCGGTAGCAGTCTTCTCAAAACCTGTGGGATGATGATGTGGTAGTAAAGTTGAACATTGGTCAAACCTAGCGCCTGTCCGCTTTCAAACTGATGCTTAGGGAGGGAAGTGATGGCTCCACGGACCAAGTCCCCCATTTCAGCTGTTCCCCAGAGGGTAAAAACGATAATAGCAGAAGTCTCTCCTGAGATATTGATATTAAAGTTTCGAGCCAGTCCGAAATAAACGATGAAAAGTAGCACCAGCTGGGGCATGATACGGATAAATTCTAGATACAATCGTGTCAAAAATCGTACGATTCTAGAGTGGGAGGTCATGATGATTCCCATGACTGTTCCGAAAATCATAGATAGAAGGACAGACAGGATAGAAATCCCAATCGTAACGCCTAATCCTTGTAAAATCCGCAGGAGATTATTTCCCTGAAAGAGTACTTGGATTCCCGAATCCTGCATGGCGGAGCCTCCTTTCTATCCAGCTAAAGACCAGCGAGATGGGCAGTAGCATAATCAGGTAAGCAATTACCAACATAGCTAGCGCAATGTCTGTCTCATAATAGAGCCCAATCAAGTCTTTGGCGACGTACATGAGGTCGGCCAAAGCCACTGCTGAGAAAACAGAAGTTTCCTTAATGAGGAAAATGACATTGGCACTAAAAGACGGTAGGGCCACCGCTGTTGCTTGCGGAAGAACCACATAGCGAAAGACCTGTACAGGTGTCAGACCGATTGCTAATCCAATCTCCTGCTGGGTTTGACTGACAGCTTCCAGCCCACTTCGGAAAGATTCTGCCATATAGGAGCCTCCTAAAAAGACCAGTCCTAGAGTAGCACAGACTTCCGAAGATAGGACAATCCCTATTCGGGGAAGCCCGAAGTAGAGAAAGAAGAGTTGAATCAAAAGGGGCGTGTTGCGTGACAACTCGATGTAAGCTGTCGCTACTTGCGCCAAAATAGGGATGCGGTAATGCCGGATGATACTAACGATTAAACCGAGCAGAAAGGATCCCAGAATCCCCCAAACTGCAATATGCAAGGTCAGAAGAAATGCCTTTTGATATAGTGGTAGATATTGTTCAACAATGGACCAATCCAAAAATAGAACCTCCCATCTAGAAATAATACAGTTATTGTAGCACTTAAAAGTTCCTTTGGATAATATCTATTTTTTATTGCCGTGATAAGGATTTTTTATCATAGACATAAAATTTCTGAAATTTCCAAACAAAATATTTGAAAAGATTTGAAAAAAGAGTTAAGATATTTTTGTAATATATAAAGTAAACGCTTACTTATTAAGGAGGGCATTTTATGTCATACAAAACAAGCAATGCAGAAGGTCATGTAGATTTCATCAATACCTATGATTTGGAGCCTATGGCGCAACAAGTTATCCCTAAAGCAGCATTTGGCTATATCGCTAGTGGGGCGGAAGATACTTTCACTTTGCGTGAGAATATTCGTGCCTTTAACCATAAACTCATCGTTCCTCATACACTCTGCAATGTAGAAAATCCAAGTACAGAGATTGAATTTGCAGGCGAAAAATTGTCTTCACCAATCATTATGGCACCTGTTGCAGCTCATAAATTGGCAAATGAACAGGGTGAAGTGGCGACTGCGCGTGGTGTGCATGAGTTTGGTTCTCTTTACACAACTAGCTCTTACTCTACTGTCGATCTTCCAGAAATTACGGAAGCCCTTAAAGGGACACCTCATTGGTTCCAATTTTACTTTAGTAAAGATGATGGAATTAACCGTCATATTATGGACCGTGTGAAGGCTGAAGGCTACAAAGCGATTGTCTTGACAGCAGATGCTACTGTAGGGGGCAATCGTGAAGTAGATAAGCGTAATGGTTTTGTCTTCCCAGTTGGCATGCCGATTGTTGAAGAATACCTGCCAGAAGGTGCTGGTAAATCAATGGACTTTGTTTACAAATCAGCTAAACAACGCTTGTCTCCACGTGACGTAGAATTTATCGCTGAATACTCTGGACTTCCTGTTTATGTCAAGGGACCACAATGCCGTGAGGACGTTGAACGTTCGCTTGCTGCAGGAGCTTCTGGTATCTGGGTAACCAACCACGGTGGCCGTCAAATCGACGGTGGACCAGCCGCCTTTGACTCACTTCAAGAAGTAGCAGAAGCAGTTGATAAACGTGTGCCAATTGTCTTTGACTCAGGTATTCGTCGTGGTCAACATGTCTTTAAAGCCTTGGCATCAGGAGCAGACTTGGTAGCTATTGGTCGCCCTGTTATCTATGGCTTGGCCCTCGGCGGTAGTGTCGGTGTACGTCAAGTCTTTGAACACTTGAATGCAGAATTGAAGACAGTCATGCAATTGTCTGGAACTCAGACTATTGAAGATGTTAAACACTTTAAACTTCGTCATAACCCATACAACCCAACCTTCCCAGTTGACCCACGCGACTTAAAATTGTATTGATAAAACAGCTTGCCTCCACTTGATGTGGAGGTTTTTGCTTGTATTTTATACTCTTCGAAAATCTCTTCAAACCCCTTGGATTATATATGTGACTGAAACCTCAAAGCAGTGCTTTGAACAGTCTGCGGCTAGATTCCTAGTTTGCACTTTGATTTTCATTGAGTATTAAACGTTTTAATAAAGGAAAATCGCATCAAAAACAATATAAATATATTTTCTAATCAAATATCTTGCTAGGGCTTTCATTTTTTGCTATACTGGTGCAGTAATTAAATAATAAAGACATTTGGGGTGCTTTAGGCTGAGATGATACCCATTGAACCTGATACAGTTAAGACTGGCGAAGGGAAATGTGAAACGTTTTTTCGTATGGCGAAATGAACGATCTAATCTTGTAAGCTAAACTCCAGTTCCTATATGTAATTGGAGTTTTTTTGTTCATTAATGACTGACAGCTTTGAGGCCAAGCATTTAGGCAGCTCTTCTTGAACGCCCTTGATTTTCTTTAAAAAGGTCAAGTAAAACTAGGATTTTCTTGATGTTTTGTTGATTACGAACGAGTAAAGAGAGGAAAAGTAAATATGGAAACACAAGTTTATGCTTTTCAGTCAGGTTTGACTGTTGGAGAATTATTAAAAAGCAGTAAGAAGGATTGGCAGGCTGCAATCAATCATCGTTTTGTTAAGGAACTTTTTGCGGGGACAATTGAGAATAAGGTCTTAAAAGAATACCTGATTCAAGATTATCACTTCTTTGATGCCTTCTTATCCATGCTGGGTGTTTGCGTAGCCCACGCAGACCAGCTTGAATCTAAGCTTCGTTTTGCCAAGCAACTAGGCTTTCTTGAAGCAGATGAAGACGGTTATTTCCAAAAGGCTTTCAAAGAGTTAAAAGTATCTGAGAATGACTATCTGGAAGTGACCTTGCATCCTGTAACAAAAGCCTTTCAGGAGCTTATGTATTCTGCTGTATCATCATCAGACTATGCCCATCTTTTAGTCATGCTGGTCATTGCAGAAGGTCTCTATTTAGACTGGGGTTCTAAAGATTTGGCTCTACCTGAAGCTTATATTCATTCGGAATGGATCAATCTACATAGAGGCCCTTTCTTTGCAGAGTGGGTTCAATTTCTAGTTGATGAACTTAATCGTATCGGGAAAAATCTAGAAGATTTGACAGAACTTCAGCAACGCTGGAATCAAGCGGTCGCTTTAGAATTAGCCTTTTTTGATATTGGTTATGAATTATAGGATAAATTCAATCCTTTTATGTAGATTAAAAGAATTAACAAACAAACTATATAAATATATTTTCCAGTCAAATATCTTGCTAGGGCTTTCATTTTTTGCTATACTGGTGCAGTAATTAAATAATAAAGACATTTGGGGTGCTTTAGGCTGAGATAATACCCATTGAACCTGATACAGTTAAGACTGGCGAAGGGAAATGTGAAAAGGTTTTTTCGTATGTCGAAAAGAACTGTCTAATCTTGTAAGCTAAACTCTAATTCTCGTTTGTAATTGGAGTTTTTTTGTTTATCAAAAGAGAATAGGCTGGATATTAAGTCTTTCGGTAGCTCACCTTGAATGCCCCACTTTTCTTTAAAAAAGGAGTTTTTTTATGTTGAAAAAATGGCAGTTAAAAGATGTTATTTTACTTGCTTTCTTGTCTATCTTTTTTGGTGGCGTTTTTGTAGGATCTGGCTATCTGTTTGATATCCTCACTCTGATTTTAGCCCCTCTTGGCTTGCAGGCCTTTGCCAATGAAATCCTCTTTGGTCTCTGGTGTATGGCTGCGCCTATTGCTGCAATCTTTGTTCCAAGAGTCGGAAGTGCAACGATTGGAGAAGTGCTAGCTGCGCTTGCTGAAGTCCTTTATGGCAGCCAATTCGGTCTAGGTGCCCTTTTGTCTGGCTTGGTTCAAGGTTTGGGAAGTGAATTTGGTTTTATCGTAACCAAGAATCGCTATGAAAGTTGGCTCTCTCTAACTGCTAATAGTATTGGGATTACGCTTGTTAGCTTTGTCTATGAATACATTAAGTTAGGTTACTATGCCTTCTCCCTTCCTTTTGTTCTTTCCTTACTAGTGGTACGTTTTATTTCCGTCTTTTTCTTCTGTACCATCTTGGTTCGTGCCATTGTCAAACTTTATCATCAGTTTGCAGCTGGGGGCAAGGCATAGATGGGGCTGGAACTACGAGCGATTCAGTCTCCAATCTTCTCGGAGCCACTTGATTTTACTTTTCATGCGCAAGCCTTTACCTTGTTAGTTGGGAGCAGTGGTTCAGGAAAATCCAGCCTCTTTCAAATAATCGCCCAAGTCAGTTCTCTTCCCTATAGCGGTCAAGTCCTGATAAATGGGAGCGAGGTCGGTCAGCTTTCTATCATCGAACGTGTCCAGACGGTTGGTATTCTCTTTCAAAATCCCAATCATCAATTTACCATGGAGAACTTGTTTGAGGAGCTGATTTTTACCTTGGAAAATATTGGGCATCCCGTTCAGGAAATTGATTCTAAAATAGCAGAGGTTGTCCAGCAATGTCGCTGCAAGGCGATTTTGCACCGTCCAATTCATCACTTATCAGGTGGGGAAAAGCAAAAGGCTGCTTTGGCTGTTCTCTTTGCTATGAATCCTAGGGTCTATCTCTTGGATGAGCCCTTTGCTTCCATTGATCGTAAGAGTAGGATCGAGATATTGGAGATTCTAAAAGAGTTGATCTCTGATGGGAAGACAGTTATTTTGTGCGACCATGATTTAACGGACTATGAAGCCTATATAGACCATATGGTGGAGCTAAGAGACGGACAACTAAGGGAAGTATTTCAAATCCCTTCCTCTGAGATGACACAGGCTGTTTCAAAGGAAGTTGCTTCTAGCCCAGAACTATTCCATATGGATAGAACGATTTGTGAGCTGAATAAGCGCTCCCTCTTTTCGATTGCGGATTTCACATTTTACCAAGGAATTTCCTGTATCTTGGGTGATAATGGTGTCGGGAAATCAACCCTCTTTCGGTCTATTCTTCAATTTCAAAAGTATAAAGGACGAATTACTTGGAGGGGGACAGTCCTGAAAAAGAAAAAGAGTTTGTATCGTGACCTGACGGGTGTTGTTCAGGAAGCTGAGAAACAGTTTATCCGAGTCAGTCTGCGAGAGGAACTTCAATTAGATGGACCTGATTCTGAAAGAAATCAGCGGATTCTCCAAGCTTTACGATATTTTGATCTGGAGCAGGCTCTTGATAAGAGTCCCTATCAACTAAGTGGTGGTCAGCAAAAGATTCTTCAGCTCTTGACCATCTTGACCAGCAAGGCTTCTGTGATTTTACTAGATGAACCTTTTGCAGGTTTGGATGATAGAGCTTGCCATTATTTTTGCAAGTGGATTGTGGAGGACAGAAATCAGGGAAGAAGTTTTCTGATCATTAGCCATCGTTTAGATCCCTTGATCTCTGTGGTTGATTATTGGATTGAGATGACTAGTCAGGGTCTCAGTCATGTGAAAGCAGTGACAATTACCAAACCACTCACATCTCAGAGTAGCAATACCCAAGGGGAGGTGAAGTAGTATGGTCAAAGTAGCAACCCAGACACCGATTATCAGTCTCTTCTTGCTGATTTTATCGCTGGAAACATCTTTCATTCCTTCGATTGCTCTGAATCTTTCGGTAGTCGCATTTTGTATTCTCTTTATGCTCTATTACCGTCGATTTAAAGTATTGGCTTGGATGATTCTGCTCGCCATTTTGCCATCCTTTGCCAACTACTGGGCAGTTCAGTTACATGGAGATGCTTCGCAGGCAGTCATGCTTGGAACGAGGGCCTTTGTGACCGTTTGTATCGGACTTGTCTTTGTTTCCTCTATTTCCCTAAAAGAGCTTCTCTTGTACTTGGCTCAAAAGGGGTTATCACGCTCTTGGGCCTATGCCTTGATTGTGGTATTCAATTCCTTCCCCCTTATCCAGCAAGAAATCAAGTCCCTCAAGGAAGCTTGCTTATTACGCGGTCAAGAACTGCATTTTTGGTCTCCCTTGATTTACAGCAAGGTTCTGATGACAGTCTTTAGGTGGCGCCATCTTTACCTGAGAGCCCTGTCGGCGCATGGATATGACGAACATGCACAGGTGGAGAATCGCTATCGGACTTTTTATATTCCTCAAAGGACAATATTCATCTACCTGCTGTTCTTTTTATTACTTCAAACCAGTCTATTTTTATAAAGGAGTTATTATGGAATTTACAGATATTGCGATGGAATTATCCAAGGAAGCTTGGCAGGCTTCCTTTCATCACCCCTTTGTATTACAGTTACAAGAGGGAGAATTAGATCCGTCCATCTTTCGCTATTACTTGATTCAGGATGCCTACTATTTGAAGGCCTTCTCAGAAGCCTATCACCTCTTGGCTGATAAGACTTCAAACCAAGAGATGAAAAGACTCTTGAAACAAAATGCTCAGAGTCTAGTGGAGGGTGAGCTATTTATCCGCCAACAATTTTTCAAGGAATTGGAAATCAGCGACCAGGAAATGGAGCAACATCCAATCGCTCCAACCTGCTATCATTATATCTCTCACATTTATCGTCAATTTGCAGAGCCGAACTTGGGCATTGCCTTTGCAAGTTTGCTTCCTTGTCCTTGGTTATACCATGATATAGGCAAATCACTTAATCTTAAACCATCACCAAATCTTCTCTACCAACAATGGATTGAAACGTATATTACGGATGAGTTGGAACAGCAAATCAGAGAGGAAGAGGCTCTGGTCAATCAACTTTATCGAGAAAGTGACGAGACAGACAAGAAAAAAATGCTAGATGCCTTCCACATCAGTGTTCATATGGAAGCCAAGTTTTGGGAAATGGCCTACCAACATCAGACATGGAAGAGCGATTTACAGTCTTTAGAAACAGGAGAAGAATAGTAACATGAGAAATCACCGATTACAAGTTCACAAATTAACCATTTTATCCATGATGATTGCCCTTGACGTAGTCCTTACGCCTATCTTTCGGATTGAGGGTATGGCACCGATGTCCAGTGTAGTTAATATTCTGGCAGGAATCATGATGGGACCTGTTTATGCCTTGGTCATGGCTACAGTCACAGCCTTTATCCGTATGACGACTCAAGGGATTCCGCCTTTAGCACTTACAGGAGCGACTTTTGGAGCCCTTCTTGCAGGTCTCTTTTATAAGTACGGTCGGAAATTTCACTATTCTGCTCTAGGAGAAATTTTGGGAACAGGTATTATTGGTTCTATTGTTTCTTATCCTGTTATGGTACTTTTTACAGGATCGGCTGCTAAGCTTAGCTGGTTTATCTACACTCCTCGATTTTTCGGAGCAACCTTGATTGGTACAGTGATTTCCTTTATTGCCTTTCGATTTTTAATCAAGCAGGAATTCTTTAAAAAAGTGCAAGGATATTTTTTCAGTGAAAGGATAGACTGATGCAGGCATTTACAAATCCCTTTCCTCTAGGCTCTAGTTCCCTAATTCACTGCATCACCAATGAGATTTCTTGTGAGATGCTGGCAAATGGGATTTTGGCTCTGGGATGTAAACCAGTTATGGCAGATGATTCCCGTGAGGTTCTTGATTTTACTAAGCAAAGCCAGGCCCTCTTCATCAATTTGGGGCATTTGTCTGCTGAGAAGGAAAAAGCAATCCGTATGGCAGCTTCTTATGCAGCTCAAGTTTCTCTCCCAATGGTAGTAGATGCGGTTGGCGTAACGGCTTCATCCATTCGTAAGAGCTTAATTAAAGACCTTTTAGACTACAGCCCTACGGTCCTTAAAGGAAACATGTCGGAAATTCGAAGTCTTGTTGGCTTAAAGCACCACGGCGTTGGGGTAGATGCGAGTGCTAAAGACCAAGAAACTGAGGATTTACTTCAAGTCTTGAAAGACTGGTGTCAGACCTATCCTGGTATGTTATTCTTAGTTACTGGTCCTAAGGACCTCATCGTTTCGAAGAATCAGGTCGCTGTACTGGGAAATGGCTGTGCTGAATTAGACTGGATAACAGGGACAGGAGACTTGGTTGGAGCTTTAACAGCTGTTTTTCTCAGCCAAGGAAAGACTGCCTTTGAAGCTTCTTTCCTAGCGGTTTCTTATCTCAATATCTCCGCTGAGAGAATAGTTGTTCAAGGAATGGGATTGGAAGATTTTCGATACCAAGTACTCAATCAGCTTTCGCTCCTCAAAAGAGATGAAAATTGGCTAGATGCCATCAAAGGAGATGTTTATGAATAGAGAGGCGCTTAGACTGTATCTAGTAACCAATCGCTACCAAGATTCCTTGGAAAGCTTTCTTGAAAAGGTTGAGACGGCTTGCCGTTCAGGGGTTACTATAGTCCAATTGCGAGAAAAAAATCTTACAACCAATCAATATTATCAACTGGCAAAACAAGTCAAGGAAATAACAGATTCCTATCAGGTACCCTTGATAATCGATGATCGCTTGGATGTCTGTCTCGCAGTTGATGCTGCTGGTCTGCATATCGGAGACGATGAACTACCAGTTTCGGTTGCCCGACAAGTCTTGGGCCCTGAAAAAATCCTCGGTGTTACAGCTAAAACTGTAAAAAGAGCCCTTGAGGCAGAAGAAGGGGGAGCAGATTACTTGGGGACAGGAGCCATTTTTCCGACCACGACCAAGGAAAATGCGCCTATCACCCTGATTTCAACCTTGAAAACAATTTGCCAAAGGGTCGCCATTCCAGTAGTTGCTATCGGAGGTTTAACTTCGGAGAACATTGACCAACTTATGGGCACTGGCATAGCTGGTGTAGCTGTAGTGCGTGATTTGATGCAGGCAGAAGATATAGAGACAAAAACGCAAGCCTTTTTGACAAAGTTGGATGACATTATTTTCTAATTAATACTCAATGAAAATCAAAGAGCAAACTAGGAAGCTAGTCGCAGGTTGCTCAAAGCACAGCTTTGAGGTTGCAGATAAAGCTGACGTCGTTTGAAGAGATTTTCGAAGAGTATAAAAACTCTCTAATTCCCTTAAAGTAGGAACTAGAGAGTTTTTTTAATCTTTAAAGCTTGTATGGTTAACTGGGCCAGAACCATGACCGAGTTGAGGGGCGTCTTGGATGGCTTTCGTGATAAAGGCCTTGGCTTTATCGACTGCTTGATAGAGGGTTTTCCCCTTGGCTAGTTCAGCAGTAATCACTGCAGCAAAGGTACATCCAGTACCATGTGTATGACAGGTTTGAATTCGTGGACTTTCCCAGACAAATTGGTCCTCCTTGGTAAAGAGGAAATCCTTGGCACCGCCTTCGAGATGCCCACCTTTAATAACAACAGACTGAGGACCAAATTCTTTTAAAATCAGGCGACCAGCACGCTGCATGTCTTCAGGATCATGGATTGAAAAACCAACAATTTCTTCTGCCTCAGGAAGATTCGGAGTGATGATGGTTGCAAGTGGAAGCAGGTTTGTTTTTAGGTAGCTTCTGGCACTCGCATCAATCAGGGTGTCTCCACTAGTAGCGACCATAACAGGGTCAAGGACATAGGGACAATCCAGCTTTTTAAGATAGGGCTGGATGATTTCCATAATTTCAGTAGTTGCCAACATGCCAGTTTTTACAGCCTGAGGTGGAATATCCGAAAAGACACTGTCCAATTGGGCTTTCAACATTTGAGGAGAAACGTGCTCGATTAATTGAACGCCTCTGGTATTTTGAGCGACAAGGCTGGTCACAACGGCCATTCCATAGACATCTCTAGCTTGGAACGACTTTAAATCAGCCATAATGCCAGCACCACCACTAGGGTCGGTCCCTGCAATGGTCAAAGCAACAGGTAAATAAGTCATCTAAAACCTCCCAACCAACTGAAGTTTGTATTCTCAAGAACAAGCAAGTCTGTTTTAGGAAGGTAATAGAAGACTGCTAGTCCCCATTATCATTTCCACTTCCATCAGCTAGCATTACCTAGATTGAGTCAAAGGGTCTAACAGTCGTTAATCTCAGCTTTACGCACCCCTAGTGGTTGTTTTCTTTTTTCTTTAGTATAGCATATTTTTATAGTTTATATAGTAAGATTTGATTGAAAATCCTTTATCATAGGGTTAAAATTCTATTTTTCAAAGAAAAAATTAATTTTATAGTTGACAAATGTAGATTTTAAGGGTATACTGATAATTGTAATTGACAAATGTAGATTTTGGAGGTGTGATTATGCAGATTTCAGATGCAGAATGGCAGGTCATGAAGATTATTTGGATGCAAGGGGAACAGACTAGTACGGATTTGATCAGGGTTCTGGCGGAGCGGTTCGACTGGTCCAAGTCAACCATTCAAACTCTTTTGGCTCGTTTGGTTGAGAAAGAGTGTTTGACTCGGAAAAAGGAAGGCAAGTTCTTTGTCTATTCAGCCCTTTTAACTTTGGACCAAAGTCAGGATTTACTTGTCCAAGATATCAAGGACAAGGTTTGTTCTCGTAGGATTAAGAACTTGTTGGCTGACTTGATTGCCGAATGTGATTTTACTCAGGCTGACTTGGAAGACTTGGAAGCTGTGGTTTCTGAGAAGAAATCAAGCGCTGTAACAAAAGTAAAATGTAATTGTATGTAAAGGAGACGTCATGTTAAATAGTATTGTAACCATTGTTTGTATTGCCCTTATCGCCTTTATCTTGTTTTGGTTTTTCAAAAAGCCTGAAAAATCTGGACAAAAGGCCCAGCAAAAAAACGGCTACCAAGAGATTCGAGTGGAAGTCATGGGGGGCTATACGCCTGAGTTGATTATCCTCAAGAAATCAGTGCCAGCCCGCATTGTCTTTGACCGTAAGGATCCTTCACCCTGTCTGGACCAAATTGTTTTTCCAGATTTTGGTGTACATGCGGACCTGCCAATGGGTGAAGAGTATGTAGTGGAAATCACGCCTGAGCAGGCTGGAGAGTATGGTTTCTCTTGTGGCATGAATATGATGCACGGCAAGATGATTGTAGAATAGGAGAATGATATGACTGAAATTGTAAAAGCAAGTCTTGAAAATGGTGTTCAAAAAATCCGTATCACGGCAGACAAAGGCTACCATCCAGCCCACATTCAACTGCAAAAAGGAGTTCCTGCTGAGATCACCTTTCACCGTGTGACACCTTCAAACTGTTATAAGGAAATTCTGTTTGAAGAAGAAGGCATCTTGGAACCAATCGGCGTAGACGAGGAGAAAGTCATTCGTTTTACACCTCAAGAATTAGGCCAACATGAATTTTCTTGTGGCATGAAGATGCAAAAGGGAAGCTATACAGTCGTTGAGAAGACTCGAAAATCTCTATCACTTTTACAGCGTTTTTGGATTACTAGTATCTTTACTGTGCCTCTTGTGATCCTCATGATTGGGATGTCGACAGGAGGAATTAGTCACCAAGTCATGCGTTGGGGCACCTTTTTAGCCACAACACCGATTATGCTAGTAGCAGGTGGTCCTTATATCCAAAGTGCTTGGGCTAGTTTTAAAAAGCACAATGCCAACATGGATACCTTGGTTGCTCTGGGAACCCTAGTGGCCTATTTCTATAGCTTAGTTGCCCTCTTCGCTGGTCTCCCCGTTTACTTTGAAAGTGCTGCATTTATCTTCTTCTTCGTTCTTATGGGAGCCGTTTTTGAGGAGAAAATGCGGAAAAATACTTCCCAAGCTGTGGAGAAATTACTTGACTTGCAGGCTAAAACTGCAGAAGTCTTGCGTGAGGATAACTATGTTCAAGTCCCTTTGGAGCAAGTCAAGGTAGGTGACCTGATTCGAGTGCGTCCCGGTGAAAAGATTGCGGTTGATGGTGTCGTAGTAGAAGGTATCTCTAGTATTGATGAGTCTATGGTGACAGGTGAGAGTCTGCCTGTGGACAAGACAGTTGGAGATACCGTCATTGGTTCAACCATCAATAATAGTGGAACACTTGTTTTTAGAGCAGAAAAAGTTGGTTCAGAGACTGTTTTGGCTCAGATTGTGGATTTTGTGAAGAAAGCTCAAACCAGTCGTGCGCCGATTCAGGACTTGACGGATAAGATTTCAGGAATTTTTGTCCCAGCAGTTGTCATTTTAGGGATTGTGACCTTTTGGGTTTGGTTCGTCTTGCTCAGGGATAGTGTGGTCGTGCTTGGAGCTAGCTTTGTGTCCTCTCTTCTCTACGGAGTGGCGGTTTTGATTATCGCCTGCCCTTGTGCATTGGGACTTGCAACACCGACAGCCCTTATGGTGGGGACAGGTCGCAGTGCCAAGATGGGAGTTCTCCTCAAAAATGGAACGGTTCTACAGGAAATCCAGAAAGTTCAAACTATCGTCTTTGATAAGACCGGGACTTTGACTGAAGGGAAACCTGTGGTCACAGATATCATTGGAGACGAAGTAGAAGTGCTTGGATTGGCAGCTTCCTTGGAAGAAGCTTCTCAACACCCACTGGCTGAAGCTGTTGTGAAACGAGCGAGTGAAGCTGGACTTGAGTTTCACACTGTTGAAAATTTCCAAGCCTTGCACGGAAAAGGTGTCTCAGGGCAAATCAATGGAAAACAAGTTTTGCTTGGAAATGCTAAAATGCTGGATGGCATGGATATTTCTAGCATTTATCAAGAAAAACTAGAAGAACTAGAAAAAGAAGCTAAGACAGTTGTGTTCTTGGCTGTTGAGAATGAAATCAAAGGCTTGCTTGCCCTGCAAGATATTCCTAAGGAAAATGCTAAGCTTGCCATCAGTCAGTTGAAAAAACGAGGTCTTAAAACAGTCATGCTGACAGGAGACAATGCAGGTGTGGCGCGTGCTATTGCAGATCAAATCGGAATCGAAGAGGTCATTGCAGGTGTCTTGCCAGAAGAAAAAGCTCATGAAATCCATAAACTACAAGCGGCTGGCAAAGTAGCCTTTGTTGGGGACGGTATCAATGACGCTCCTGCCCTTAGTGTAGCAGATGTGGGGATTGCTATGGGAGCTGGAACAGATATTGCCATCGAGTCAGCAGATTTGGTGTTGACAACTAATAACCTCTTAGGAGTGGTTCGTGCCTTTGACATGAGTAAGAAAACCTTTAATCGAATTCTGCTCAATCTTTTCTGGGCCTTTATCTACAATGTCGCCGGAATTCCGATTGCAGCAGGAGTCTTTTCAGGTGTTGGACTGGCCCTCAATCCAGAACTGGCAGGTCTAGCCATGGCCTTTAGTTCTGTATCTGTTCTGACTAGTTCACTCTTACTAAACTTTAGTAAAATAGATTAAAAGCGGGCTTGCTCGCTTTTTTTATTATAAAACAGAAACTAAAAACGTTTTTAAACTGTACTGTAATAGAGAATAAAAACTTCTGAGCAGATTCTTAGTAAAGTCAAAATAAATGTGATAAATTAGTAGTGTAAAAATTTACTGAAACGTTTTCAAAAACTATATGAAACCTTTTTTAGTAGATTTAAAAATATTTGAAGGAGAGTTATCATTATGACTCAAGGGAAAATTACTGCATCTGCAGCAATGCTTAATGTATTGAAAACATGGGGCGTAGACACAATCTACGGTATCCCATCAGGAACACTCAGCTCATTGATGGATGCTTTGGCTGAAGACAAAGATATCCGCTTCTTGCAAGTTCGTCACGAAGAAACAGGTGCTCTTGCAGCGGTTATGCAAGCTAAATTCGGCGGCTCAATCGGGGTTGCAGTTGGTTCAGGTGGTCCAGGTGCGACTCACTTGATTAACGGTGTTTACGATGCAGCTATGGATAACACTCCATTCCTAGCAATCCTTGGATCACGTCCAGTTAACGAACTCAACATGGATGCTTTCCAAGAATTGAACCAAAACCCAATGTACAACGGTATCGCTGTATACAACAAACGTGTAGCTTACGCTGAGCAATTGCCAAAAGTAATCGACGAAGCTTGCCGTGCTGCAGTTTCTAAAAAAGGTCCAGCTGTTGTTGAAATCCCAGTAAACTTCGGTTTCCAAGAAATCGACGAAAATTCATACTACGGTTCAGGTTCATACGAACGTTCATTCATCGCTCCTGCTTTGAACGAAGTTGAAATCGACAAAGCTGTTGAAATCTTGAACAATGCTGAACGTCCAGTTATCTATGCTGGTTACGGTGGTGTTAAAGCTGGTGAAGTGATTACTGAATTGTCACGTAAAATCAAAGCACCAATCATCACAACTGGTAAAAACTTTGAAGCTTTCGAATGGAACTATGAAGGTTTGACAGGTTCTGCTTACCGTGTTGGTTGGAAACCAGCCAACGAAGTGGTCTTTGAAGCAGACACAGTTCTTTTCCTTGGTTCAAACTTCCCATTTGCTGAAGTTTACGAAGCATTCAAGAATACTGAAAAATTCATCCAAGTGGATATTGACCCTTACAAACTTGGTAAACGTCATGCCCTAGACGCTTCAATCCTTGGTGATGCAGGTCAAGCAGCGAAAGCAATCCTTGACAAAGTGAATCCAGTTGAATCTACTCCATGGTGGCGTGCAAACGTTAAGAACAACCAAAACTGGCGTGATTACATGAACAAACTCGAAGGTAAAACTGAGGGTGAATTGCAATTGTATCAAGTTTACAATGCAATCAACAAACATGCTGATCAAGACGCTATCTATTCAATCGACGTAGGTGACACTACTCAAACATCTACTCGTCACCTTCACATGACACCTAAGAACATGTGGCGTACATCTCCACTCTTTGCGACAATGGGTATTGCCCTTCCTGGTGGTATCGCTGCTAAGAAAGACAATCCAGATCGCCAAGTATGGAACATCATGGGTGACGGTGCATTCAACATGTGCTACCCAGACGTTATCACAAACGTTCAATACGACCTTCCAGTTATCAACGTTGTCTTCTCAAATGGTAAATATGCCTTCATCAAGGACAAATACGAAGACACAAACAAACACTTGTTTGGTTGTGACTTCCCTAATGCTGACTATGCGAAAATCGCTGAAGCTCAAGGAGCTGTTGGATTTACAGTTGACCGTATCGAAGACATCGATGCAGTTGTTGCAGAAGCTGTTAAATTGAGCAAAGAAGGTAAAACTGTTGTTATCGATGCTCGCATCACTGAACACCGTCCACTTCCAGTAGAAGTACTTGAATTGGATCCAAAACTTCACTCAGAAGAAGCAATCAAAGCTTTCAAGGAAAAATACGAAGCAGAAGAACTCGTACCATTCCGTCTCTTCTTGGAAGAAGAAGGTTTGCAATCACGCGCAATTAAATAATTTCTTCGTGGAACTTAAAAAGATCGGAGCAATCCGGTCTTTTTATGGAGGATAGTGAATGAATTTAAATCAATTAGATATTATCGTTTCAGATGTTCCCCAAGTCTGTGATGACTTGGAGCGTATTTTGGATAAAAAGTCCGATTATGTTGATGACAGTTTTGCTCAGTTTACGATTGGCAGTCACTGTCTGATGTTGTCCCAAAATCATTTGATTCCTTTGGAAGATTTTCAGTCAGGAATCATTATTCATATCGAGGTTGAGGATGTAGACCAGAACTACAAACGATTGAACGAGCTTGGTATCCAGGTTTTAAACGGTCCAACTGTAACCGATTGGGGAACAGAGTCCTTATTAGTTAAAGGTCCTGCTGGTCTAGTGCTTGATTTTTATCGTATGAAGTAGGTAATTCTATTATCAAATTTTTTATCTAAACATTCTTGGAGTGAAACTTAAAAAGATCGGAGCAATTCGATCTTTTTTGTATTTATGCGACTTTCAGTCCGTCTCGCTCCGTTAGGTGCGAGACAAAAAACCACCCGTTTTCACGGGTGGTTATGATTTCTACACTTATTGTTTGGCTTCCTGTTTTAATTGTTGCACCTGTTCCTCGTACTGGACAAGCTCCCTGTCTTTTATATTGATAGTCGCTTCTGCTTCAGCAATGCGGCTTCTCAGATCTTGAGTCTTGTTATGGTGATAGCTAATACCAATAGCACTACCAGCAATGATCCCGATTACTAGACAAGTAAAAATCACCAAAATCAAGGGAGCAGATAGTTGTGTAAAGACAAGACTGACAGTTACTGTTTGACGATTGAGTAGACCAAATGAGATCACAATGACTAATAAGCTCAAACCGCCAATTAGATAAGCCTTATCTTTCAGTGACAATTCATTAAATTTTTTTAGCATAAGTTCCTTTTCTCCTGACTATGTTGATAGAAAACTACACACCATTTAGGTATTAACAAAATTCATTTTACTAGAAAATTTCGATACTGTCAATAATTTCTAACGGCTTATTTACCATCAATCAATCGATTCATTGAAAAGGAGTATTCATTTTCTAATATTTGATTGAGTAAACAGAACGGAGCAATTCGGTCTTTTTTCTGTTCCCTCTTTCTTATAACAAGATTGTGATAGTTTATATCTTTATAACAAAAGTTTTAAAGACTTGATTGTTTTGAAAGAATATTTTAAAATAAGATTCAGTAAAAATGAAAGAGGTTTTGAAAATGTCTGAAAAACAAATGAAAATTTTAGGTTGGGTAGCGACCTTTATGTCTGTTATGATGTATGTGTCTTACTTCCCACAAATCATGAACAATCTGGCTGGTCAAAAAGGAAATTTCATCCAGCCCTTGGTTGCTGCCATCAACTGTAGTCTCTGGGTTTACTACGGTCTTTTCAAAAAAGAAAGAGATATCCCCCTTGCTGCTGCCAATGCACCAGGTATCGTTTTTGGCCTAGTGACAGCTATTACAGCTTTGATTTAAAAAGAAGACTGGTTTCAGTCTTTTTTTCGTACATTTGAGCAAGCTCAGGACATCATTACCCAGATAGTTCCAAACTTTTTGTCCCCTTTTTAGTATAATAGAACTAGCAAATCAAGTGAGGTAAAGTGATGACAGAAATACTACAATTTCCAGAGGGCTTCCTCTGGGGTGGTGCTACGGCAGCTAATCAATGTGAGGGTGCTTATAATCTCGATGGGCGTGGTTTAGCTAACGTTGATGTGGTACCCATTGGACCAGATCGTGAAGCCATTATCACAGGTCAGAAAAAGATGTTTTCGTTTGAGGAGGACTATTTTTACCCAGCCAAAGAAGCCATTGATATGTACCATCATTACAAGGAAGATATTGCTCTTTTTGCAGAGATGGGCTTTAAGACTTATCGACTTTCCATTGCTTGGACTCGGATTTTTCCTAAGGGCGACGAAACAGTGCCAAATGAAGCTGGTCTAGCCTTTTATGAGGACTTGTTTAAGGAATGTTATAAGTATGGAATCCAACCTCTGGTTACCATTACGCATTTCGACTGTCCTATGCACTTGATTGAAGAATACGGTGGTTGGCGCAATCGTCGGATGTTAGACTTCTATGAAAAACTTTGTCGCACACTCTTTACCCGCTATAAGGGTTTGGTCAAATATTGGCTTACCTTCAACGAAATCAACATGATTCTCCATGCCCCCTTTATGGGAGCTGGGCTCTGTTTTGAAGAAGGAGAAAATCAAGAACTGGTTAAATATCAGGCTGCACACTATGAGTTGGTAGCTTCAGCTCTTGCGACAAAGATTGCCCACGAAATTGACCCAGAAAATAAGGTGGGATGTATGTTGGCTGCAGGGCAATACTATCCTAACACAGCCCATCCAAGAGACTACTGGGCAGCCATGGAGGAAGACCGCAAGAGTTACTTCTTCATTGATGTTCAAGCGCGTGGGGAATACCCAAATTACGCAAAGAAGCAGTGGGAGCGTGAGGGAATTAAGATTCAAATGACGTTAGAGGATTTGGACTTGTTGAAGAATCATACTGTTGACTTTGTTTCCTTCTCTTACTATGCGAGCCGAGTGGCCTCAGGGGATCCAGAAGTGAGGAATATGACCGCTGGAAATGTCTTTGCCTCTATCAAAAATCCTTATCTGGAATCCTCTGAATGGGGTTGGCAGATTGACCCATTGGGACTTCGTATCACCCTCAATGCCATCTGGGATCGTTACCAAAAACCTATGTTCATCGTAGAAAATGGACTCGGTGTTATAGACACGCCAGATGAAAATGGCTATGTAGCGGATGACTATCGAATTGCTTATTTAGAGGCCCACATCAAGGCTATGCGAGATGCCATTTACCAAGATGGGGTTGACTTGCTCGGTTATACGACTTGGGGATGTATCGATTTGGTTTCAGCTGGAACGGGCGAAATGAACAAGCGCTATGGCTTTATCTATGTGGATCGAGATAATGCGAGTCAAGGAAGTCTCAAACGGAGCAAGAAGAAATCCTTCTACTGGTACAAGGATGTCATTGCCAGCAATGGTGCAAGTATTGAGTAGAGCACATTTGTTCACTATTTTTATAAAATCTTCTCTCTACTTTATATAATAGGAAAAAGAGTTCAATTAGACCTGGCTTTTTGCTATAATGAGGGGAGAAAAATCAGACAGGAGAATAAGATGTCAGAACCATTATTTTTACAATCAGTTATGCAAGAAAAAATCTGGGGTGGAACCAAGCTACGTGATGAGTTTGGCTACGACATCCCAAGTGAAAAAATCGGAGAATACTGGGCCATCTCAGCTCATCCAAATGGAGTCTCTAAAGTTTCCAATGGTCGTTACGAGGGAACAGACCTAGCTACTTTGTATGCAGAACACCGTGAATTGTTTGGCAATCGTCCAGAACCTGTATTTCCGCTTTTGACTAAGATTCTGGATGCCAACGACTGGCTCAGCGTCCAAGTTCACCCAGATGATGCTTATGGACTGGAGCATGAAGGCGAACTTGGAAAAACAGAATGCTGGTACATTATCGCAGCGGATGAAGGTTCAGAGATTATCTACGGTCACAATGCTAAGTCAAAAGAAGAACTCCGCCAGCAAATCGAGGATAAAAACTGGGAGGACTTGCTGACAAAAGTTCCTGTTAAGGCTGGAGATTTCTTCTATGTGCCAAGTGGCACCATGCATGCTATCGGGGCAGGCATCTTGATTCTTGAAACCCAACAGTCTAGTGATACAACTTACCGCGTCTATGACTTTGACCGTAAGGATGATAATGGCAACTTGCGTGAACTTCACCTTGAAAAATCTATCGATGTTTTGAACATTGGAGAGCCTGCCAATAGCCGTCCTGTAACTGTTAAAGCAGATGATTTGCGTTCCACTCTCCTTGTATCTAATGATTTCTTTGTAGTTTACAAGTGGGAAATCACTGGAAAAGTTGATTTTGAGAAGACAGCTGATTACACCTTATTCAGTGTCTTAGCTGGTCAAGGTCAGCTAACTGTTGACGGAAAAAACTATCCAATCCAAAAAGGCAGCCACTTTATCCTACCAAGTGATGTTGAAGCTTGGATTCTGGAAGGGCAAGGTTTGGAATTGATTGTTAGTCATCCATAAAAAAGAAAGGGCCTGAGTTCATTACTCAAGTCCTTTTTGATTACATAAATTGGGCGATAAAGACCACGATGATGATGATAGGAATGATAAAACGAAGAAGGAAGAGCCAGACCTGGAAAAGTCCCTGTTTACATGCTCGTTCATCAAGGTGTAGTTCCTCCATGGCAAGAGCCTTCTTAAAAATATAGCCTGTAAAGAGTGAAAGGCAGAGAGCACCAAATGGCATGAGGAGATTAGAAACCAAGAAGTCCATAGCATCAAAGAAGGTCTTCCCAAAGATATGAACATCCGCCATAACACCGTAAGATAGGGCTGAAGGAATTCCAAAGACAAAGGTCAAGATTCCTAAAATAGCACTCCATTTAGCACGCTTACTGTTGTCCTGATTGGTGATATTACCCACATTGATTTCCAGCATAACAACGGAAGAAGTGACCGTCGCAAAGAGGAAGAGCAGGAGGAAGAGGATGTAGAAAATGGTTCCAAAAGGCATCTTGTCAAAGAGCTGAGGCAAGACGATAAATAGCAAGCTTGGTCCCCCTTCAGACTGGATATTGAAGGCTGACATGGCTGGGAAAATGGCTAGACCTGCCATGATGGATACCGAGATATTCATGGCTACGATGGAAATCCCTGACTGAACCAGATTGGTTTTCTTATCCAAGTAAGAAGCATAGGTCAGCATGGCTGTAACCCCTAGTGAGAGGGCAAAGAAAGATTGTCCCAGAGCATATAGGAGACCAGCACTGGTCAGCTTAGAGAAGTCTGGTTTTAGGAAGTAAAGAACCCCTTCCATGGCATTTGGCAAACTGAGAGAACGACCGATGATGACGACAAAGATGATAAAGAGCAGGGGCATCATGACTTTCGAAGCTCTTTCAATCCCTTTTTGAACCCCACGTGATACAATGAAGATATTCAATAGGATAAAGGCTGCTTGAGCTCCTAGGGCAATGGCTGGATTTGAAATGATTGAAGTAAATAACTGAGCATAATCCCCCGTTCCACCAATTTGGAACAATTTTCCAAACTCAATGCCTAGATAAACCAGAATCCATCCCCCAATAACACTGTAGAAAGATAAGAGGATAAAGAGGGCAAAGGCACCAATCCAACCGATAAAGTTGTACTTACTATTCTTGCCGAGTTTTCCAAAGGTTTTGATTGCTGAAACACCAGCACTACGGCCAAGGGCAAATTCAGCAAGCAGGAGCGGGAAACCGATTAAAATGGTAGAAATAAGAAAGACCAGTAAAAAGCCACCTCCACCGTTAGCAGCAGTCATATAGGGAAATTTCCAAACGGCACCAAGTCCGATGGCTGAGCCAGCAGACGCTAGGATAAAGCCCAGTTTAGAACCCCATTGCGATTTTTCAGACATAGTTAAACTCCTAAAATTAGTGTTACAAAAGAAAAAGCTACTGCCCTTGGCAAATAACCTCATAAGTACTCAAAATGAGCTTTTCTTTTGATTGATAGACTTGACTATCCTATCATGTTTTCTAAGGTCTGTCAAGAAAACCATTTTCATGTTATGATAAAGTAAAAAATTTCGCAAAAACGCTTGACTCTGACCTAAGGGGAGGGGTTATACTATCAATGTAATACTCTTCGAAAATCAAATTCAAACCACGTCAGCGTCGCCTTACCGTACTCAAGTACAGCCTGCGGCTAGCTTCCTAGTTTGCTCTTTGATTTTCATTGAGTATAAGGAGGAAATAATGTACCATATAAAAGAAGCTGCGCAGCTTTCGGGCGTCTCTGTCAAGACCCTACACCACTACGATAAGATAGGACTTTTGGTTCCTTTAAAGTCGGAAAACGGCTATCGAACCTACAGTCAGGAGGATTTGGAACGCCTTCAGGTTATTCTTTATTACAAATATCTAGGTTTTTCTTTAGAAAAAATAGCAGAGCTATTAAAGGAAGAAAGGGAAGATTTATTGCCTCATTTGACCAGGCAGTTGGACTATTTGACTCGAGAAAGGGAACATCTGGATACCTTGATTTCAACCTTGCAAAAAACCATTCAAGAACAAAAAGGAGAAAGAGAAATGAGCATTCAAGAGAAATTTGCTGGATTTAACTACCAAGACCATCAAAAATACCACCAAGAGGCGGTAGAGAAATATGGACAAGAAGTGATGGACCAAGCGCTCGAGCGCCAAAAAGGTCACGAAGACGAAGCTACGGCTGCCTTTAACCAAGTTTTTCAAGCTTTGTCACAAAATCTTCAAGCTGGTTTACCTGCAACAGCAACTGAAAACCAAGAGCAAGCAGGCAAACTCTTGCAAGCTATTCGTACTTATGGATTTGATTGTACGATTGAAGTATTCGGCCATATCGGTAAGGGATATGTTTATAACCCAGAGTTTAAGGAAAACATTGACAAATTTGGAACTGGCACTGCCCAATACACATCAGATGTCATTGTCCACTATGTCCAAACTCAAACAAAATAAAATCGGAGGAGCATTCTTCCGATTTTTACTAAATTCAAGCACTATTTGCTTAATAATTTTTCTACCACATTTAGTTTTCGCATGGTCAAATCTACATTAAAAAGCTTTTCAAGATAGTTGGTATGGAGTTTCTTTTGTTTAGCAGTTCTAGGGAGATAGAGGTAAAGGCAGTGGTTACCGATACAAATTTCTTCTTCACCGTAATCAATTTTCAATTTGTCTAAAGGGAGGCTTTGAATAGATTCTTGATAAAAAATCACGTGTATACGGTCATAAAGATAGTGTTCTCCAAAAGGGTTTTCTTGGACAATGTTTTTAAAAATATCCTTATTCTTAATGATTATTTTGAGATCGGCTCCAATCTTTTTCTTTATTAGAGTATGAACCTGTTCTCGTATTTTTTCTAAGGCTAAGTTACTTTCAAGAATGATATTACCACTTTGAATATAGGTTCGAACTTGTTGAAAACCGGCTTCTGTTAAGATATCTACTAGATAAGACATTTTAGGGATAGCATTTTTTCCATTAGGAGTAACTCCCCTTAACAAGATAATATGTTCCAAAGGACTTCCTTTCTTTTGGGGCTGATTTAGCCATTAAATAATTCAGATTTAGATTGGGTTTGATCCCGCCACCCAACCAGTGCAGAGGGCAGAAGTGATGTTAAAGCCACCTGTGTGGGCGTTGATATCCAGTACCTCACCAGCAAAGTGGAGTCCAGGTACCAGCTTACTTTCCAGAGTTTTAGGATTGATTTCCTTAAGACTGACACCACCCTTGGTAACAAATGACTTGGCGAGGGACATTTTACCAGTCACAGGGATTTTAAGTCCCTTGATGGACTGGAGAAGTTGTTCTCGTTCCTTTTCAGTCAGTTGTTTGACTTTGTCAGGATAGCCTTGCGCAAAAAATTCTGCCAAACGTTCTGGCAACAAGGTTCTTAAAGCATTTTTCAAGGATTTTTCCCGATTTTCTTCTAGAAATGTAGCCAAGTCCTTATCAGAAAGTTGAGGCAAAACATCTAGTGAGAGAACCTCCCCACCCTTGACAAAACTAGACATACGCAGGGCAGCAGGGCCTGACAAACCAAAGTGGGTAAAGAGCAAATCATGAGTGATGACATGCTTACCATAGCTTAGGGTCACATCGTCCAACGAAATACCCTGCAAGACCTTGTGTGGAAAATCTGTCAACAAAGGACTTTCAGCGGCCTCAAGCTCGGTAATGGTGTGTTTAAAATGACGGGCAATCTCATGACCAAAACCAGTCGAACCAGTAGAAGGATAGGATTTACCACCTGTTGTGACAATGAGCTTCTCACAAGTGAAGGTTTGGTCAGCTGATTTAAGGATAAACTGATTTTCTACCTTTTTAACCGAAACAATTTCGGTTTGAGTAGCAACTTGGCCGCCTAGCTCAGTGATTTTCTTTTCCAAGGCTTCGATAATGGTACGAGACTTGTCGCTGGCCGGAAAGACGCGACCGTGGTCTTCGACCTTAAGTTTAACACCATTTTCTGTAAAAAAGTTAATGATATCATGGTTATCAAACTGGGAGAAGACACTGTAGAGAAAGCGCCCATTTCCAGGGATTCCAGCTAGTAGGTCATCTAGAGTTCCGTTGTTGGTGACATTGCAACGTCCCCCACCAGTCCCAGCTAATTTTTTTCCAAGTTTCCGATTTTTTTCGATGAGGAGGGTTTTCTGTCCATGAAAGCTACTGGAAATCGTAGCCATCATACCAGCAGGACCTCCACCGATGACAATAGTATCAAAATGTTTCATAGCTCTATTGTACCACAAAAAAACAAGAGATGATGGTCACCTCTTGTCAAGAATGCAATTAATCAATTTCATATCCCATCAGCAAACCACCATCTTCTGCATAAAAACTGCAGAGACCAGATGTTGGGAGAATTTTAATATCCGCCTGTGGGAAATTTTCACGAATTCGCTCTGAAAGCTGTTGGCAACATTTCTCGTTATTGCGTTGAGCCATGACAATACGACCACCAGCATATCCTGCTTTCACTAACTCTTCATATGCTGCCTGAATCGATTTCTTTGGTCCTCTTGCTTTTTGTAGCAATTCGAGGGTTCCAGTTTCACTAGCTTCTCCGACCATACGGATGTTGAGAAGGCCAACGACCGTACCGATAAGCTTGCTCAAACGGCCGTTTTTAACCAAGTTATCGACTTTAGCTAGGACAAAGAGCAACTTGGTTTTTTCTTGATAGGCGGTGATAGCTTCAACCACTTCTTCAAAAGATAAGCCCTGGTCAATCAAGTCATTCAATTTTTCTACGAGCAAGTCAACCTCACCGCCAGCAGACAAACTATCAATTACATGAATCTTAGTGTCAGGATGGTCTTCCAGATAAATATTCTTTGCTAGTTGAGCACTATTGTGACTGCCAGAGAGAGTACCTGTGATGGTTACTAGGAAAATGTTTTTGGCTCCTTCAAATGCTCGCAAATAATCATCTGGGCTTGGACAAGCTGATTTTGAAGCTTCTGCAGTTGCATACATGGTTTCCATCATTTGGTCAATATCAAGACTGGCATCATCAACAAAAATCTGATCAGCTACTTGAATGGTTAAGGGAACACTCACAAAGGTCGTGTCAATAGCTGGTTTTGCCAGTTGACGATAATCACAACCAGAGTCAGCAATAATCTTCCAAGTCATAGAAATTCTCCATCTTTGTCAGTTATACATTGACAAAGGTTCTGTCTTTTTTTACAATTATATCATGAAAACCCTTGAAACAAAAGCCTTATCCGTCTGTTGTGACAAGTAGAAAGAAAATGTTATGTCTGAACGTAGAATCTCTGAAAAATCTCTTGAAAATCTCAGAAAATCAAACCAAGAATCTAATTTATTAACTAGAGAAGCCATCGAAACAGCCCTCTTGCAGCTCTTGGAAAAAAAGGACTTGACCAAGATTAGTATTTCTGAATTGGTCAAACGTGCAGGTGTTTCGCGTGCGGCCTTTTATCGCAATTATGATTCTAAAGAGGAAATTTTAGAGAGTGTCTTTAAACGAACTGTCCACAACATCATGGAACAGCTACACCATTATGATTTAAAGACAGACCTTTATCTGGTCTGGGTTCACCTTTTCCGAGAGGCAAGAAAGGAAGCCAGAGTGATTCAACTGGCCTTGGATTACCATCTGGAAAAAATCTTTGTCCAAGCCATGCAGGAATTTCTAGAAAAATACCATGGGAAATCAAAAGGTGTCAGCTCTTATCTTCATTCCTTTTGGAGCTCGGCCATCGTCTCTGTCCTCCTAAAATGGATCAAGGATGGCATGAAGGTACCTGCTGAAAAGATTGCGGATTTACGGTTACCATTTTTTAAAAAATAGAGAAAAAGGAGAAGAGATATGACTGAAAAAAGACTGGCCTGGGATGAGTATTTTGCAGCCCAAGCATTACTAATTGCCAATCGTTCCACTTGTAAACGTGCCAAAGTGGGCGCGATTCTGGTAAAAGATAATAAGGTTATTTCCACTGGTTACAATGGTTCGGTGTCAGGAACCGAGCATTGTATTGATCACGAATGTCTGGTCATCGAAGGCCACTGTGTTCGCACCCTTCACGCTGAGGTCAATGCTATCCTTCAAGGTGCAGAACGTGGTGTTCCCAAAGGCTTTACAGCCTATGTAACCCATTTTCCTTGTCTCAACTGTACAAAACAATTGCTTCAGGTCGGTTGCAAGCGCGTGGTTTATATTAACCAGTACCGAATGGACGACTATGCCCAATACCTTTATCAAGAAAAGGGAACTGAATTGACCCATCTACCACTTGAGACCGTACAGGAAGCTCTTAAAGAAGCAGATTTAATGTAAAAAATATCAAAAATAAATGGTTTAGAAAGATTTTTAAACCGTTTTTTGGTATAATAAGAAAAATAAATTGAAAGAAGGAACTCCAAAAATGGGAAAAATTGAAGTTATTAATCATCCACTGATTCAACACAAATTGTCAATCTTGCGTCGTACAGATACTTCTACAAAAGCTTTCCGTGAGCTAGTAGATGAGATTGCAATGTTGATGGGGTATGAAGTACTTCGTGATCTTCCACTAGAAGATGTGGAAATCGAAACACCAATTACAAAAACAGTTCAAAAACAATTGGCAGGTAAGAAATTGGCCATCGTTCCAATCTTGCGTGCAGGTATCGGGATGGTTGATGGTCTCTTGAGCTTGGTTCCAGCTGCTAAAGTTGGTCACATCGGTATGTACCGTGATGAAGAAACGCTTCAACCAGTTGAGTATTTGGTGAAATTGCCTGAAGATATTGACCAACGTCAAATTTTTGTGGTAGACCCAATGTTGGCAACAGGTGGCTCAGCAATCTTGGCTGTTGATTCTCTTAAAAAACGTGGCGCATCAAATATCAAATTTGTCTGCCTTGTATCTGCTCCAGAAGGTGTTAAAGCCCTTCAAGAAGCTCATCCAGATGTAGAAATCTTTACAGCAGCCTTGGATGAACGCTTGAACGAACACGGTTATATCGTTCCAGGTCTTGGAGATGCTGGGGACCGCTTGTTCGGTACAAAATAAAATAAAAAAGAGATTGACTTGGAAAAGGATTTCCAGTCACGAAAGGAGGTTGAATTTTTGTTTCTGTCTAATGAAAACAGAGCAAAAATTTGACCTTTTTTGACCAAGATATTATAATAGTCTTATCTTCAGTCATTTGACCAATAAAATTAAAACTCAAAAGGAGAAATAAATGATTCCTGTAGTTATTGAACAAACAAGCCGTGGAGAACGTTCCTACGATATTTACTCACGTCTTCTTAAAGACCGCATCATTATGCTGACAGGCCCAGTTGAAGACAATATGGCCAACTCTGTTATTGCCCAGTTGCTTTTCTTGGATGCCCAAGATAGTACAAAGGATATTTACCTTTATGTCAATACACCTGGTGGTTCCGTTTCAGCTGGTTTGGCAATCGTTGATACCATGAACTTTATCAAGGCAGATGTCCAAACCATTGTTATGGGAATGGCAGCATCTATGGGGACGGTCATTGCATCAAGTGGAGCAAAAGGCAAACGTTTCATGCTTCCAAATGCAGAGTATATGATCCACCAACCAATGGGTGGTACAGGTGGTGGTACTCAACAAACCGATATGGCGATCGCTGCAGAACACTTGCTCAAAACTCGTAATACCTTGGAAAAAATCTTGGCTGAAAATTCAGGTCAGTCAATCGAAAAAGTTCATGCAGATGCAGAACGCGATAACTGGATGAGTGCCCAAGAAACACTTGAATATGGCTTTATTGATGAAATCATGACCAATAATTCATTGAACTAATGATGAAAGAAGGCAAACTCGACTGGGTTTGCTTTTTTTGGTATAATGGGGAGAGATTTCTTAGAAAGAGGATTTATCATGTTTGAAAAAGTTAATCGATCTGGCTTGATTATCTATCTTTACTATAATCGTGATGCAAAAAAACTGCAGGATTATGGAGATATTACCTATCATTCCAAGAAACATCGTTACTTACAACTTTATGTTCCAACAGAGAATTTGGAGAGCGTAGTTGAGAGATTAGGTAAGGAAAGATTTATCAAAAAAGTCAGAGCTTGTCATATTCAAGAGTTGGAAACACCCTTTGTTGGTAACCTTTACCGAGAAGAAAACGTTATCATCGAAAAAGTCCAAGAAAAGTGTTGACAATTTTCTGATAATTCGGTATATTCTTAACATGCTATTTATTTAAGAAATAAGGAGACAAAAAATGAAGAAAAAATTTGCCCTATCGTTTGTGGCGCTTGCAAGTGTAGCACTTCTTGCAGCCTGTGGAGAAGTGAAATCTGGAGCGTCAAACGCTGCTGGTAACTCAGTAGATGAAAAGACAATTAAAATCGGTTTTAACTTTGAAGAATCAGGTTCTTTAGCTGCATACGGAACAGCTGAACAAAAAGGTGCCCAATTGGCTGTTGATGAAATCAATGCCGCAGGTGGTATCGATGGAAAACAAATCGAAGTAGTCGATAAAGATAATAAGTCTGAAACAGCTGAGGCTGCTTCAGTTACAACTAACCTTGTAACCCAATCTAAAGTATCAGCAGTCGTAGGACCTGCGACATCTGGTGCGACTGCAGCTGCGGTAGCGAACGCTACAAAAGCAGGTGTTCCATTGATCTCACCAAGTGCGACTCAAGATGGATTGACTAAAGGTCAAGATTACCTCTTTATCGGAACATTCCAAGATAGCTTCCAAGGAAAAATTATCTCAAACTATGTTACTGATAAATTGCAAGCTAAGAAAGTCGTTCTTTACACTGACAATGCCAGTGACTATGCTAAAGGGATTGCCAAATCTTTCCGCGAGTCATACAAGGGTGAAATCGTTGCAGATGAAACTTTCGTAGCAGGTGACACAGACTTCCAAGCAGCCCTTACAAAAATGAAAGGGAAAGACTTTGATGCTATCGTTGTTCCTGGTTACTATAATGAGGCTGGTAAAATTGTAAACCAAGCGCGTGGTATGGGAATTGACAAGCCAATTGTTGGTGGTGATGGATTCAACGGTGAAGAGTTTGTACAACAAGCAACCCCTGAAAAAGCATCAAACATCTACTTTATCTCAGGCTTCTCAACTACTGTAGAAGTTTCAGCTAAAGCAAAAGCCTTCCTTGACGCTTACCGTGCTAAGTACAATGAAGAACCTTCAACATTTGCAGCCTTGGCTTATGACTCAGTTCACCTTGTAGCAAACGCAGCAAAAGGTGCTAAAAACTCTGGTGAAATCAAGGATAACCTTGCTAAAACAAAAGATTTTGAAGGTGTAACTGGTCAAACAAGCTTTGATGCAGACCACAACACAGTCAAAACTGCTTACATGATGACCATGAACAATGGTAAGGTTGAAGCAGCAGAAGTTGTAAAACCATAATAGAAAAATGTTGAAATAGGGAATGAGCCTCTGACTCACTCCCTGTTTCGGTGTTTAAGAACCTATCAAAAAGTGAGGGGAAACCCTCAAAATTATAAATAGAAAGAGTGAATCTTATGCTCCAACAACTAGTAAATGGTTTGATTCTAGGTAGTGTTTATGCGCTGTTAGCCCTAGGATATACCATGGTTTACGGAATTATCAAGCTCATCAACTTCGCCCACGGTGATATTTATATGATGGGAGCCTTTATCGGTTATTTCTTGATTAATTCTTTCCAAATGAATTTCTTTGTAGCTCTTATTGTAGCTATGTTAGCGACAGCCATTCTTGGTGTCGTGATTGAGTTTCTTGCTTACCGACCTTTGCGCCACTCAACTCGTATTGCTGTTTTGATTACAGCTATTGGAGTTTCCTTCCTACTTGAATATGGAATGGTCTATCTGGTTGGTGCCAATACTCGTGCTTTTCCTCAAGCGATTCAAACAGTTCGATATGATTTGGGACCAATTAGCCTAACAAATGTGCAGTTAATGATTTTGGCCATTTCCTTGATTTTGATGATTTTGTTACAAGTCATTGTCCAAAAGACTAAGATGGGGAAAGCCATGCGTGCAGTTTCCGTAGATAGCGATGCAGCACAATTGATGGGAATCAATGTAAACCGTACTATCAGCTTTACCTTTGCTTTGGGTTCAGCTCTTGCGGGTGCGGCTGGTGTTCTGATTGCCCTCTATTATAACTCTCTTGAGCCTTTGATGGGGGTTACTCCAGGTCTTAAGTCTTTTGTTGCCGCTGTACTTGGTGGTATCGGAATTATTCCTGGTGCGGCTCTTGGTGGCTTTGTAATTGGTCTATTGGAAACCTTTGCGACAGCCTTTGGAATGTCAGACTTCCGTGATGCCATTGTTTATGGAATCTTGTTGTTGATCTTGATTGTCCGCCCAGCTGGTATCCTTGGTAAAAATGTGAAAGAGAAGGTGTAAACGATGAAGGAAAATTTAAAAGTTAATATTCTATGGTTACTCCTTTTGTTAGCTGGCTATGGCTTGATTAGTGTATTGGTTTCAGTTGGAGTACTAAACCTATTCTATGTACAGATTTTACAACAAATTGGAATTAATATTATTTTGGCTGTTGGCCTTAACTTAATCGTTGGTTTTTCAGGACAATTTTCACTTGGTCATGCTGGTTTCATGGCGATTGGTGCCTATGCCGCTGCTATTATTGGATCTAAATCACCAACCTACGGTGCCTTCTTTGGAGCTATGATTGTAGGTGCTTTGCTTTCAGGAGCAGTTGCCTTACTTGTCGGAATTCCAACCTTGCGCTTGAAGGGGGACTATCTTGCGGTAGCGACTCTCGGTGTATCTGAAATTATCCGTATCTTTATCATCAATGGCGGAAGCCTTACAAATGGTGCAGCAGGTATCTTGGGAATTCCTAACTTTACAACTTGGCAAATGGTATACTTCTTCGTCGTGATTACAACCATTGCAACCTTGAACTTCTTGCGTAGTCCAATTGGGCGTTCAACTCTCTCTGTTCGTGAGGATGAAATCGCTGCTGAGTCAGTTGGGGTTAATACGACTAAAATTAAAATCATCGCCTTTGTCTTTGGTGCTATTACTGCAAGTATTGCAGGGTCACTTCAGGCAGGATTTATCGGTTCAGTTGTACCGAAAGATTACACTTTCATCAACTCAATCAACGTATTGATCATTGTTGTATTTGGTGGACTTGGTTCAATTACAGGTGCCATTGTTTCAGCTATTGTCCTTGGAATTTTGAATATGCTTCTCCAAGATGTTGCTAGCGTGCGTATGATTATCTACGCTTTGGCCTTGGTATTGGTAATGATTTTCAGACCAGGTGGACTCCTTGGAACATGGGAATTGAGCCTATCACGTTTCTTTAAAAAATCTAAGAAGGAGGAACAAAACTAATGGCATTACTTGAAGTAAAACAGTTAACCAAACATTTTGGCGGTCTAACAGCTGTTGGAGATGTGACTCTTGAATTGAACGAAGGGGAATTAGTTGGACTAATTGGTCCAAACGGAGCTGGTAAAACAACTCTTTTCAACCTATTGACCGGTGTTTATGAACCAAGTGAGGGAACAGTTACCCTTGATGGTCACCTTTTGAATGGAAAGGCACCTTATAAGATTGCCTCTTTAGGACTTGGACGTACTTTCCAAAATATCCGTCTCTTTAAAGATTTAACAGTTTTGGACAATGTTTTGATTGCTTTTGGCAACCATCACAAACAACATGTTTTTGCTAGTTTCTTACGCTTACCAGCTTTTTACAAGAGTGAAAAAGAATTAAAGGCTAAAGCCTTGGAATTGCTGAAAATCTTTGATTTGGATGGTGATGCAGAAACTCTTGCTAAAAATCTTGCCTACGGACAACAACGTCGTTTGGAAATTGTTCGTGCCCTCGCTACGGAACCTAAAATTCTCTTTTTAGATGAACCAGCAGCAGGTATGAACCCGCAGGAAACAGCAGAATTAACTGAGTTAATTCGTCGTATCAAAGATGAATTTAAGATTACGATCATGCTGATTGAACACGATATGAATCTGGTCATGGAAGTAACAGAACGTATCTATGTACTTGAATACGGTCGTTTGATTGCTCAGGGAACCCCAGACGAAATTAAGACCAATAAACGCGTTATCGAAGCTTATCTAGGAGGTGAAGCCTAATGTCTATGTTAAAAGTTGATAATCTTTCTGTGCATTACGGCATGATCCAGGCAGTCCGTGATGTAAGCTTTGAAGTAAATGAAGGAGAAGTTGTTTCCCTTATCGGTGCCAATGGTGCAGGTAAAACAACCATTCTCCGTACCTTGTCAGGTCTAGTTAGACCAAGCTCAGGAAAGATTGAATTTTTAGGTCAAGAAATCCAAAAAATGCCGGCTCAGAAAATTGTAGCAGGTGGCCTTTCACAAGTACCAGAAGGACGCCACGTCTTCCCTGGCTTGACCGTCTTGGAAAATCTAGAAATGGGAGCTTTCTTAAAGAAAAATCGTGAAGAAAATCAAGCTAACTTGAAAAAAGTTTTCTCACGCTTTCCTCGTCTTGAAGAACGCAAGAACCAGGACGCAGCCACTCTTTCAGGGGGGGAACAACAAATGCTTGCCATGGGACGTGCTCTTATGTCAACACCAAAGCTTCTTCTTTTAGATGAACCATCAATGGGACTTGCCCCAATCTTTATCCAAGAGATTTTTGATATTATTCAAGATATTCAGAAGCAAGGAACAACCGTCCTCTTGATTGAACAAAATGCCAATAAGGCACTCGCAATCTCTGACCGAGGTTATGTACTGGAAACAGGAAAAATCGTCCTATCAGGAACAGGAAAAGAACTCGCCTCATCAGAAGAAGTCAGAAAAGCATATCTAGGTGGCTAAAAAGGTCTGGGGGACCTTTTTAGTCGGTGGATGAAGATTGCGAAGCAATTATCTTATCCAGTGGATTGTTTTAGTCGGCAGATGAAGATTGCGTAAGCAATCTTCGCATAGTCTGGGAGACTAGTTTAGGTTGCGGATAGAGATTGCGAAGCAATTCTCATCTGCACTGGAAGGTTAGCTTCTGATAATTGAAATAAAATCGAATGAAACGTTTTTTACCTTCATTCACAGAGCTCGATTTTAGAGCTCTTTTTGCTAGCTTATTCATACTTTTCTGAATTTTGAAAAAGAAATGTAAGCGTTTGATAGATTTACAAAAAGATTGTATAATAGGGATAAGAATAGAAAAGGAGAAGTCTCATGGCAGTTAAAGATTTTATGACCCGCAAGGTAGTTTATATTAGTCCAGATACAACAGTATCTCATGCAGCAGATTTAATGAGAGAGCAAGGATTGCACCGCTTGCCTGTTATCGAAAATGATCAATTGGTTGGTTTGGTGACTGAGGGAACCATTGCGCAAGCTAGTCCATCAAAAGCAACCAGTCTTTCTATCTATGAGATGAATTATCTTCTAAATAAGACAAAAGTAAAAGATGTGATGATTCGCGATGTTGTCACTGTTTCAGGCTATGCGAGTCTAGAGGATGCAACTTATCTGATGTTGAAAAACAAGATTGGTATTCTTCCTGTCGTAGATAATCATCAAGTATACGGAGTTATTACGGACCGTGACGTTTTCCAGGCCTTTCTTGAAATTGCTGGTTACGGTGAAGAAGGAATTCGTGTGCGCTTTGTTACAGAAGATGAAGTCGGTGTCCTCGGAAAGATTGTTTCTTTGATTGCAGAAGAAAATTTGAATATCTCTCATACAGTCAATATTCCGCGTAAGGATGGTAAGGTCATTATCGAAGTTCAAATCGATGGCTCAATTGATTTACCAGCCTTGAAAGAAAAATTTGAATCAGAGAATATTCAAGTAGAAGAAATCACTCGTACTTCAGCAAAAGTCTTGTAAGAAGGGAAGCCGAAAGGCTTCTTTTTTCATGAAAAGAGGAGTAGAGCAAAAGATGGAAAGAAATGATAAAATATGCTATAATGAAATAATGTAAAAAAGGAGTATTTATGGACATTTCAGTAATTCGTCAGAAAATTGACGCAAATCGTGAAAAATTAGCTTCTTTCAGGGGGTCTCTTTGACCTCGAAGGTTTAGAGGAAGAGATTGCTATCTTGGAAAACAAGATGACAGAACCTGATTTTTGGAACGATAATATCGCGGCCCAAAAAACGTCGCAAGAATTAAATGAATTAAAAAACACTTACAATACTTTCCATAAGATGGAAGAGTTGCAGGATGAAGTTGAAATTTTATTAGACTTTTTAGCTGAAGATGAGTCGGTACATGAAGAATTGGTTGAACAGTTGTCAGAACTTGATAAGATGATGACCAGTTACGAGATGACCTTGCTCTTGTCAGAACCTTATGACCATAATAATGCCATCTTGGAAATCCATCCAGGATCCGGTGGTACTGAGGCTCAGGACTGGGGTGATATGTTGCTTCGTATGTACACTCGCTATGGAAATGCTAAAGGCTTTAAAGTGGAAGTATTGGATTACCAAGCAGGAGATGAAGCTGGTATCAAGTCAGTAACCTTATCATTTGAAGGACCTAATGCCTATGGTCTTCTCAAGTCAGAAATGGGGGTACACCGTTTGGTGCGAATTTCACCATTTGACTCTGCTAAACGTCGCCATACCTCTTTCACATCTGTAGAAGTGATGCCAGAGTTGGATGATACCATTGAAGTGGAAATCCGTGAAGATGATATCAAGATGGACACCTTCCGTTCAGGTGGTGCTGGTGGACAAAACGTCAACAAGGTTTCCACAGGTGTGCGTTTGACACACATTCCTACGGGAACTGTCGTTCAGTCAACAGTCGATCGTACCCAGTATGGAAATAGAGATCGTGCCATGAAGATGTTGCAGGCTAAGCTCTATCAAATGGAGCAGGAGAAGAAAGCTGCGGAAGTCGATTCCCTCAAGGGTGAGAAAAAGGAAATCACATGGGGAAGTCAAATTCGTTCTTATGTTTTCACGCCATATACTATGGTAAAAGACCATCGAACTAACTTTGAAGTTGCACAAGTAGATAAGGTTATGGATGGAGACCTAGATGGTTTTATTGATGCCTATCTCAAGTGGAGAATCAGCTAAGATAGAAAGGAACTCACATGTCAATTATTGAAATGAGAGATGTCGTCAAAAAATACGACAACGGAACGACTGCTCTACGTGGTGTTTCGGTAAGCGTTCAACCAGGGGAATTTGTTTACATCGTAGGACCTTCAGGAGCTGGGAAATCAACCTTTATTCGTTCTTTGTATCGCGAAGTAAAAATCGAAAAAGGAAGCTTATCTGTTGCTGGTTTTAATCTGGTTAAAATTAAAAAGAAAGATGTTCCTCTCCTACGTCGTAGTGTTGGGGTTGTCTTCCAAGATTATAAACTGTTACCAAAGAAAACCGTTTATGAAAATATTGCTTATGCAATGGAGGTAATTGGAGAAAGTCGCCGTAATATCAAAAAACGTGTTATGGAAGTCTTAGACTTGGTTGGATTGAAGCATAAGGTTCGTTCTTTCCCAAATGAACTTTCAGGGGGAGAACAGCAACGTATTGCGATAGCGCGTGCCATTGTAAACAATCCAAAAGTATTGATTGCGGACGAACCAACAGGAAACTTGGACCCGGATAATTCATGGGAAATTATGAATTTGTTGGAACGCATCAATCTCCAAGGTACAACTGTCTTGATGGCGACCCACAACAGTCAGATTGTAAATACCTTGCGCCACCGTGTCATTGCCATTGAAAATGGCCGTGTCGTTCGTGACGAAGCTAAAGGAGAATATGGATACGATGATTAGTAGATTTTTTCGTCATTTATTTGAATCATTAAAAAGTTTGAAACGAAATGGCTGGATGACAGTAGCTGCTGTCAGTTCAGTTATGATTACTTTGACTTTAGTTGCAATATTTGCATCTGTTATTTTTAATACAGCTAAACTCGCTACAGATATTGAAAACAATGTCCGAGTAATGGTATATATTCGTAAGGACGTAGCTGATAATAGTGAGACGATTGAAAAAGAAGGTCAAACTGTTACTAATAATGATTACCACAAGGTATACGATGCTTTGAAAGGTATGTCAACCGTTAAAAGTGTTACCTTTTCAAGTAAAGAAGAACAATATGAAAAGTTGACAGAAACAATGGGCGACAACTGGAAAATCTTTGAAGGTGATGCAAACCCTCTCTATGATGCTTATATAGTAGATACCAATACACCAAGTGATGTAAAGACGGTAGCAGAAGAGGCTAAGAAAATCGAAGGTGTATCAGAAGTTCAAGATGGTGGTGCTAATACAGAACGCTTGTTTAAGTTAGCTTCATTTATTCGTGTCTGGGGACTAGTTATCGCTGGATTATTGATTTTCATTGCGGTGTTCTTGATTTCTAATACTATACGTATCACCATCATTTCACGAAGCCGTGAAATTCAAATCATGCGTTTAGTAGGTGCTAAGAATGGCTATATCCGCGGACCTTTCTTGCTTGAAGGTGCCTTCATTGGTTTGCTTGGAGCAACACTCCCATCAGTTCTGGTATTTATTGTCTATAAAATGGTTTACCAATCGGTTAATAAGTCATTAGTCGGTCAGAATCTTTCAATGATATCACCAGAAGTATTCAGTCCACTGATGATTGCCTTATTATTTGTGATTGGAATTTTTATAGGTTCAATCGGATCAGGAATTTCTATGCGCCGATTCTTAAAAGTCTAAATTTTAATAGATGTATATTTGAGGAGATTTTACTATCTCCTTTTTTACTACAAAAATTTTAGAAAAAAGTCTACTTTTTTTAATAAAAGCCTTTACAAAAAAAAAAAAAGTGGTATAATTGAATTGTAGAAAGTGCAAACGTTTTCGTAAAACGTTTGCCTAAATAAAAATAAAGGAGATTTGAATGATGAAAGATACATTCAAAAATGTCTTGTCTTTCGAGTTTTGGCAAAAATTCGGTAAGGCTTTGATGGTGGTTATCGCCGTTATGCCGGCTGCTGGTTTGATGATTTCAATCGGTAAGTCGCTTGTGATGATCAACCCTAACTTTGCTCCACTCGTTATTACTGGTGGTGTACTAGAGCAAATCGGTTGGGGGGTTATCGTTAACCTTCATATCTTGTTCGCCCTAGCCATTGGAGGTAGCTGGGCTAAAGAACGTGCTGGTGGTGCTTTCGCCGCTGGTCTTGCCTTCATCTTGATTAACCGTATCACTGGTACAATCTTTGGCGTATCAGGCGATATGTTGAAAAATCCAGATGCTATGGTAACAACTCTCTTTGGTGGATCAATCAAAGTTGCTGATTACTTCATTAGTGTTATGGAAGCCCCAGCACTTAACATGGGTGTGTTCGTAGGGATTATCTCAGGTTTTATTGGAGCAACTGCTTACAACAAATACTACAACTTCCGTAAGCTTCCTGATGCACTTTCATTCTTTAACGGAAAACGTTTTGTACCGTTTGTAGTTATTCTTCGTTCAGTAATCGCTGCAATCGTACTTTCAGCTTTCTGGCCACTTGTGCAAACTGGTATCAATAGCTTTGGTATCTGGATTGCTAACTCACAAGAAACTGCTCCAATCCTTGCACCATTCTTGTATGGTACATTGGAACGCTTGCTCTTGCCATTTGGTCTTCACCACATGTTGACTATCCCAATGAACTACACAGCTCTTGGTGGTACTTATGAAGTCTTAACTGGTGCAGCAAAAGGTAGCCAAGTATTTGGTCAAGACCCACTATGGCTTGCATGGGTAACAGACCTTGTAAACCTTAAAGGTACTGATGCTACTCAATACCAACACTTGTTAGATACAGTCCATCCAGCTCGTTTCAAAGTTGGACAAATGATCGGTTCATTCGGTATCTTGATGGGTGTGATTGTGGCTATCTACCGTAATGTTGATGCTGATAAGAAACACAAATACAAAGGTATGATGATTGCAACAGCTCTTGCAACATTCTTGACAGGGGTTACTGAACCAATCGAATACATGTTCATGTTCATCGCAACACCTATGTATCTTGTTTACTCACTTGTTCAAGGTGCTGCCTTTGCAATGGCTGACGTTGTAAACCTACGTATGCACTCATTCGGTTCAATCGAGTTCTTGACTCGTACACCTATCGCGATTAGCGCTGGTATCGGTATGGATATCGTTAACTTCATTTGGGTAACTGTTCTCTTTGCTGTAATCATGTACTTTATCGCAAACTTCATGATTCAAAAATTCAACTACGCCACTCCAGGACGTAACGGTAACTACGAAACTGCTGAAGGTTCAGAAGAAGCTAGCGGTGAAGTAAAAGTTGCTGCAGGTTCTCAAGCTGTAAACATTATCAACCTTCTTGGTGGACGTGCAAACATCGTTGATGTTGATGCATGTATGACTCGTCTTCGTGTAACTGTAAAAGACGCTGACAAAGTCGGTGATGCAGAACAATGGAAAGCAGAAGGAGCTATGGGTCTTGTCATGAAAGGACAAGGAGTTCAAGCTATCTACGGTCCAAAAGCAGACGTATTGAAATCTGATATCCAAGATATCCTTGATTCAGGTGAAATCATTCCTGAAACTCTTCCAAGTCAAATGACAGAAGCGCAACAAAACACTGTTCACTTCAAAGGTCTTACTGAGGAAGTTTACTCAGTAGCAGACGGTCAAGTTGTTGCCTTGGAACAAGTTAAAGATCCAGTATTTGCTCAAAAAATGATGGGCGACGGATTTGCTGTAGAACCTGCAAATGGAAACATTGTATCTCCAGTTTCAGGTACTGTATCAAGCATCTTCCCTACAAAACATGCTCTTGGTCTTGTGACTGAAGCAGGTCTTGAAGTATTGGTTCACATTGGTTTGGACACAGTAAGTCTTGAAGGAAAACCATTTACAGTTCATGTTGCTGAAGGACAAAAAGTTGCAGCAGGAGATCTCCTTGTCACAGCTGACTTGGATGCTATCCGTGCAGCAGGTCGTGAAACTTCAACAGTAGTTGTCTTCACAAATGGTGATGCAATTAAATCAGTTAAATTAGAAAAAACAGGTTCTCTTGCAGCTAAATCAGCAGTTGCTAAAGTAGAATTGTAATATACTTGAGGTTGGAAGCTGTATTCCAACCTCTTATTTTGGGAGAAAAGAATGAAATTTTTAACACTCAATACTCACAGTTGGATGGAAAAAGAAGCAGAGGAAAAATTCCAGATTTTGCTTCAGGATATTCTTGAAAAGGACTATGATTTGATATGTTTCCAAGAAATCAATCAGGAGATTACTTCGCCAGAGGTGGAGGTTAATGACCTTTATCAAGCTTTGCCAGCAGCTGAGCCTATTCACCAAGACCATTATGTTAGACTTTTGGTTGAAAAGTTGTCAGAGCAAGGGAAAGATTACTACTGGACTTGGGCCTATAACCATATTGGTTATGACCGCTACCATGAAGGTGTGGCTATCTTGTCTAAAACACATATTGAAGCAAGAGAAATTTTGATTTCAGATGTGGATGATCCAACAGACTATCATACTCGTCGTGTTGCCTTGGCTGAAACTGTAGTTGATGGTAAGGAGCTTGCAGTTGCAAGTGTCCATCTTTCTTGGTGGGATAAAGGTTTCCAAGAAGAATGGGCGCGATTTGAAGCTGTCTTGAAAGAATTGAACAAGCCACTTTTGCTTGCTGGAGATTTCAACAACCCAGCTGGTCAGGAAGGTTACCAAGCTATTTTAGCTAGTCCATTAGGCTTACAAGACGCATTTGAAGTTGCTCAAGAGAAAAGTGGTAGCTATACTGTTCCACCAGAAATTGATGGCTGGAAGGGGAACACAGAACCCCTTCGAATCGACTATGTTTTTACTACCAAAGAGTTAGCGGTGGAAAATTTACATGTCGTATTTGATGGCAACAATAGTCCGCAAGTTAGTGATCACTATGGCTTGAATGCTATTTTAAACTGGAAATAAGGACTAAAAAGAGGTTGGGATTCACAAATTCCAGCCTTTTTTTTGATTAGATGAACTACTGAAAGTAAGCTCTATGAGTGAGACTACTGAAATGGAATAAAATATGGTATAATTGGTAAGATAGATAGAATCGAGGATATTATGTCATTTACGAAATTTCAATTTAAAAACTATATTAGAGAAGCCTTGGAGGAGTTGAAATTTACAACTCCAACAGAGGTGCAAGACAAGTTGATTCCTATTGTTTTGGCAGGTCGTGACCTAGTCGGTGAATCAAAAACAGGTTCGGGTAAGACTCACACTTTTCTATTGCCGATTTTCCAGCAATTAGATGAGGCTAGCGATAGTGTTCAAGCAGTCATTACTGCACCGAGCCGTGAATTAGCTACTCAAATTTACAAAGCAGCCCGTCAGATTGCTACTCACTCAGAAGTAGAAGTTCGTGTGGTTAATTATGTGGGAGGGACAGATAAGGCTCGCCAGATTGACAAATTGGCAAGTAACCAGCCTCATATTGTTATCGGTACGCCAGGTCGTATTTATGACTTAGTTAAGTCTGGTGACCTAGCTATTCACAAGGCTAAGACCTTTGTGGTCGATGAAGCAGACATGACCTTGGATATGGGATTCTTGGCAACTGTTGATAAGATTGCTGGAAGCCTTCCAAAAGACCTACAATTCATGGTCTTCTCAGCTACTATTCCACAAAAACTGCAACCATTCTTGAAAAAATACTTATCTAATCCTGTTATGGAGAAAATCAAGACCAAAACGGTCATTTCTGATACCATTGATAATTGGTTGATTTCGACCAAGGGTCGAGATAAGAATGCTCAAATTTACCAGTTGACTCAGTTGATGCAACCGTATTTGGCAATGATTTTTGTTAACACTAAAACGCGTGCTGATGAATTGTATTCATATCTGACTGCTCAAGGCTTGAAGGTGGCAAAAATCCATGGGGGTATTGCCCCTCGTGAGCGCAAACGTATCATGAACCAGGTGAAAAATCTGGATTTTGAGTATATTGTCGCAACAGATTTGGCAGCGCGTGGAATTGACATTGAAGGTGTCAGCCATGTCATCAATGATGCTATTCCGCAAGATTTGTCCTTCTTTGTTCACCGTGTTGGTCGTACTGGACGAAATGGCCTACCAGGTACAGCTATTACCCTTTATCAGCCAAGCGATGACTCGGATATCCGTGAGTTGGAGAAATTAGGAATTAAATTTACTCCGAAGATGGTAAAAGATGGAGAATTCCAAGATACCTATGACCGTGATCGTCGTGCAAACCGTGAAAAGAAGCAGGATAAGCTTGATATCGAAATGATTGGTTTGGTTAAAAAGAAAAAGAAAAAAGTCAAACCAGGTTATAAGAAGAAAATTCAATGGGCGGTTGATGAAAAGCGCCGCAAAACCAAGCGCGCTGAAAATCGTGCTCGCGGTCGTGCAGAGCGTAAAGCAAAACGCCAAACATTTTAATAGAAAAAGTTGGAGTACTGAGCTCCAACTTTTTTTATTTATGAGAACGAACTATCTATACAGAAACACTACATTATAGACTGCAAATTGAGTTTAAAAATGGTATAATGGTAAAGTTATATAGTCCCGATAAGATGGTAGAAATTTCTATTTTTTCTTTCGCGTCGCAATTCGCAAAGAATGATGGCTCCAAAGTCGTTCGTCATTCTACGGTTGCCGCTATAATGCGGTCACCCTATGCGCCTTACTAGCTTCAGAAATAAAAAATTATCGTTTTTATTTCTTTCGCGTCGTAACTCTTAGACTATAGAAATACCTATCAGTACTTTGTAACTCTATAACACTATTTTTAAGGGGGGACATTTTTATGTCAGAACGTAAATTATTCACGTCTGAATCTGTATCTGAGGGGCATCCAGATAAGATTGCAGACCAAATTTCAGATGCGATTTTGGATGCTATTTTAGCTAAAGATCCAGAGGCGCACGTTGCTGCTGAGACAGCTGTATATACTGGTTCCGTCCATGTTTTTGGTGAAATATCTACAAATGCTTATGTGGATATTAACCGTGTGGTTCGTGATACCATTGCAGAGATTGGCTACACTAATACAGAATATGGTTTTTCTGCTGAGACTGTAGGAGTACATCCATCTTTGGTGGAACAATCTCCTGACATTGCCCAAGGTGTTAACGAAGCCTTGGAGGTTCGTGGAAATGCAGACCAAGATCCGCTGGACTTAATTGGTGCTGGAGACCAAGGGCTCATGTTTGGCTTTGCAGTGGATGAAACAGAAGAGCTCATGCCTTTGCCAATTTCACTCAGTCATAAATTGGTTCGTCGTCTGGCAGAACTTCGTAAGTCTGGGGAAATTAGCTATCTTCGCCCAGATGCTAAATCACAAGTTACGGTTGAGTATGATGAAAATGACCGTCCAGTACGTGTGGACACAGTTGTTATTTCAACTCAGCACGATCCAGAAGTTAGCAACGAACAAATTCACAATGATGTCATTAATAAGGTTATCAAAGAGGTTATTCCAGCCTCTTACTTGGATGAGCAAACAAAATTCTTCATCAATCCTACTGGTCGTTTTGTAATCGGTGGACCTCAAGGGGACTCAGGTTTGACTGGTCGTAAGATTATCGTAGATACTTATGGTGGCTACTCTCGTCACGGTGGTGGTGCCTTCTCTGGTAAAGATGCGACTAAGGTGGACCGTTCTGCGTCATATGCGGCTCGCTATATTGCCAAGAACATCGTTGCAGCAGGTCTTGCTAAGAAAGCAGAAGTGCAATTGGCCTATGCCATCGGTGTTGCGCAGCCTGTTTCTGTTCGTATCGATACCTTTGGTACAGGAACAATAGCTGAAAGCAAGCTTGAAAAAGCAGCGCGTCAAATCTTTGATCTTCGTCCTGCAGGAATTATCCAAATGTTGGATCTTAAACGTCCAATTTACCGTCAAACAGCAGCTTATGGACACATGGGACGTACAGATATTGACCTTCCATGGGAACGTTTGGACAAGGTAGACGCTTTGAAAGAAGCAGTCAAATAAAATCTTGAGAGGGGGACTTCCCCTCTTTTTTAATATACTATTTCCTCCCAAATCATTGAAATTATAGCCTGAATTTGATATGATGGTTCTATGGATAAAAGTAGAGCAAAGCGTGAGAATCACGATAAGGTAAGAATGAGTCTAATAGCCCTAGTAGCTATCTTCTCAGTAAGTATTTGTGTCCTTGGTTCAATAATTGGATACAAAATATATACAAAGCAAAGTTTCGAACAAAAAATTGAGTCTTTAAAAAATGATAAAGATAATCAATTGAGTGAGGGAAATCAGAAAGATCATTTTCGTAAGGGAAAAGCCGAAGTAATTGCCTATTATCCTCTCCAAGGGGAGCAAGTGATTTCGTCTATAAAGGGAATTATGACACAGGATATTAAAGACAATCTAGAGGATAAGGAAAATCTGGTTTTTTATTATACGGAGAAACAGGATTCGACTTTAAAAGGGATTGTCAACCGAAGTGTGATGAAACAAGTCTATGATTTAACTTCGTCAAAAGTTGAAGAGACTGAAAAAACTAGTCTGGCAAAAGTACATTTGACAGAAGATGGTAAACCTTTTACACTTGATCAATTATTTTCAGATGCTAGTAAGGCCAAAGAGAAACTGATAAAAGAACTGACTTCTTTTTTACAGGATAAGAAATTGGAGCAAGAAAAGATTGATCAAGTTGTTAAAGGTTTCTCTGACCAAGACTTGTCTGCATGGAACTTTGATTACAAGGATAGTCAGATTATCCTTTATCCAAGTCAGTCAGTTGAAAATCTAGACGAGATTGCCTTGCCAGTATCTAGTTTCTTTGAAGTTATTCAGTCCTCATATTTGCTGGATAAGGATGCAGAGCTATATAAGGCTTATTATGAAAAGAAAAATCGTAAAGTAGTAGCCTTGACTTTTGATGATGGACCAAATCCTACGACGACAAATCAAGCATTAGATACACTTTCTAAGTATGGTATTAAGGCAACTTTCTTTGTGCTAGGTAAGAATGTTTCTGGAAATGAAGAGATTTTGAAACGCATGAAATCGGATGGACATGTCATTGGAAACCATAGTTGGAGTCATCCAGTGCTTTCAAAACTTTCTCTTGATGAAGCTAAAAAACAAATTACTGATACTGAAGATGCGCTAACTAAAGTGTTGGGGTCTAGCTCTAAACTTATGCGTCCCCCTTATGGAGCCATTACAGACGATATTCGCAATAGCCTCGATTTGAGCTTTATTATGTGGGATGTAGATAGTCTGGACTGGAAGAGTAAAAATGAAGCATCTATTTTGACAGAAATTCAGCGTGAAGTCAAGAATGGTTCTATTATTCTCATGCATGATATTCATGCTGAAACAGTGAATGCTTTACCAAAGGTTATTGACTATTTGAAAGGGCAAGGTTATGACTTTGTTACCGTACCAGATTTGTTAGACTCTCGTCTTAAAGCTCATCAGCTCTATTACGACCGCAATCAATAATACACAAAATCTAAAGAGAAAAGTTTTCCTTGAAAATTTGGCTCTTTGGATTTTCTTCTCATAGAAAGGAAAAATAATGAAATCTTATACTTTAAATAATGGTGTTACGATTCCAGTACTGGGATTTGGAACCTGGAAAGCTGAAAATGGAGAGATTGCCTATCAAGCTGTCCTAGAGGCTTTAAAGGCAGGCTATCGCCATATCGATACGGCAGCTATTTATAAAAATGAAGAAAGCGTTGGTCGTGCCATTCAAGATAGTGGCGTTCCGCGTGAGGAAATTTTTGTAACCAGTAAACTCTGGAATACAAATCACAACTATGAGCAAACTCGTCAGGCTTTTGAAGAGTCTTTAGCTCAGCTGGGCTTGGATTATTTGAATTTGTATTTGATTCATTGGCCAAATCCAAAACCACTCAGAGAAAATAACCACTGGAAAATCCGAAATTCAGAAGTTTGGAGAGCGATGGAAGACCTCTATCAAGAAGGAAAAATCCGTGCTATTGGAGTTAGTAATTTCCTTCCCCATCATTTGGATGCCTTGCTTGAAACAGCAACTATCGTTCCAGCGGTCAATCAAGTTCGTTTGGCTCCAGGTGTGTATCAAGAGGAAGTCGTAGATTACTGTCTAGAAAAAGGAATTTTATTGGAAGCTTGGGGACCTTTTGGTCAGGGAGAACTGTTTGATAGCAAGCAAGTGCAAGAAATCGCGTTAAATCACGGTAAATCGGTTGCTCAGATAGCCTTGGCCTGGAGCTTAGCAGAAGGATTTTTACCACTTCCAAAATCTGTCACAGCTTCTCGTATTCAGGCTAATCTTGATTGCTTTGGAATTGAACTGAGTCATAAGGAACGTGAAACCTTAAAAACAATTGTTGTTCAGTCTGGTGCTCCACGAGTTGATGATATGGATTTCTAGAAAATCATAAAAAGAATTGTACATTGTGCTAATTTTTGATATAATAGTCAGCAAGAAAGAAAGTCTTATGGCGTTCTTCAAGCGAACTTGGGATAGTGGGAGCCAAGTAGGGCAAAATAAAGAACTGGCGCTTTCTGTAATATTTTTAAAAACAATGAAGTAATAAATTAGGGTGGAACCGCGTTTCTGACGCCCCTAGTCGCAAGGCTTGGGTGTTGAAATTCGGTTCTTTTTGAATTCGTCTAATGCCTAAGTAGAAAGGAGCATAATGCTTAAAGGATCTTGTTTATGTAAAGCAGTGACCTACACTCTAGATGAGGAATTATCGGAATTAGTTTTTTGTCATTGCTCATTTTGTCGGAAAGCAACTGCGTCTGCCTATACAGTTAATGCCAAAGTTAGCAGTGAAAAGCTAGTATTGCATGGAAAAGAAAAGCTTGTTTCTTATAGTTCTTCTCCAGGAAAACAGCGTTATTACTGCCAGAACTGTCATAGTCAAATTTTCACTGTTCAAGAAAATATACCAGAAGTCTGTGCTTTGAAATTAGGTACAATAGATGAAAGCGATCAGAATTTACAAACTGTTCTCAAACGTCATATTTTTCAGGACCCAGCCTTTTCTTGGTTGCTTGAAAAATAAATCTAAGAAGATAATATAAATTAAAGGAGTATTCAATGTCTAAGAAATTAACATTTCAAGAAATTATTTTGACTTTGCAACAATTTTGGAATGACCAAGGTTGTATGCTTATGCAGGCTTATGATAATGAAAAAGGTGCGGGGACAATGAGTCCTTACACTTTCCTTCGTGCTATCGGACCTGAGCCATGGAATGCAGCGTATGTAGAGCCATCACGTCGTCCTGCTGACGGTCGTTACGGGGAAAACCCGAACCGTCTTTACCAACACCATCAATTCCAAGTGGTTATGAAGCCTTCTCCATCAAATATCCAAGAACTTTACCTTGAATCTTTGGAAAAATTGGGAATCAATCCTTTGGAACACGATATTCGCTTCGTTGAGGATAACTGGGAAAATCCATCGACTGGATCAGCTGGTCTTGGTTGGGAAGTTTGGCTTGATGGTATGGAAATCACTCAGTTCACTTACTTCCAACAAGTAGGTGGATTGGCAACTGGCCCTGTGACTGCAGAAGTTACTTATGGTTTGGAACGCTTGGCTTCTTATATTCAGGAAGTGGATTCTGTCTATGATATCGAATGGGCTGATGGTGTAAAATACGGAGAAATCTTCATCCAGCCTGAGTACGAACACTCAAAATATTCATTTGAAATTTCGGATCAAGAAATGTTGCTTGAAAACTTTGATAAGTTTGAAAAAGAAGCTGGACGCGCCTTGGAAGAAGGATTGGTGCACCCTGCCTATGACTATGTTCTCAAATGTTCACATACCTTTAACCTTCTTGATGCGCGTGGTGCCGTATCTGTAACAGAGCGCGCAGGCTATATCGCTCGTATTCGTAACCTAGCCCGTGTTGTAGCCAAAACCTTTGTGGCAGAGCGCAAACGCCTAGGCTACCCACTTTTGGATGAAGCAACACGAGCTAAACTCTTAGCAGAAGACGCAGAATAAAGAGAGTGACAAATTACGAAAATGGGCGAACAGTGTGAGCCCTGAACCAGGTGCCGCAGTGATGAAGGTATCCTTAGTGAAGCTAAGGATACTAGGCAAAATTGGAGACTTTTGGCTCCAATTTTAGCAATGAAACAATGAAGTTGGTTGCTTGCGTGCCAATCACATAAGGCAAACTGGAAAATAAAAAGATACTTTTCGGAGAAAAAACATGACAAAAAACTTATTAGTAGAACTCGGTCTTGAAGAATTACCAGCCTATGTTGTCACACCAAGTGAAAAACAACTAGGCGAAAAAATGTCAGCCTTCCTCAAGGAAAATCGCCTGTCTTTTGAAGCTGTTCAAACCTTCTCGACACCACGTCGTTTAGCTGTTCGTGTGACTGGTCTTGCAGATAAACAGTCTGATTTGACTGAAGATTTTAAGGGGCCAGCAAAGAAAATTGCCTTGGATAGTGATGGGAACTTCACCAAAGCAGCTCAAGGATTTGTCCGTGGAAAAGGCTTGACTGTTGAAGATATCGAATTCCGTGAAATTAAGGGTGAAGAATATGTCTATGTCACTAAGGAAGAAATTGGTCAAGCAGTTGAAGCCATTGTTCCAGGTGTTGTGGATGTCTTGAAGTCCTTGACTTTCCCTGTCAGCATGCACTGGGCTAACAACACCTTTGAATACATCCGCCCTGTTCACACTTTAACTGTTCTTTTAGATGAAGAAGAGTTTGATTTGGATTTCCTTGATATCAAGGGAGGTCGTGTGAGCCGTGGTCATCGTTTCTTGGGACAAGAAACTAAGATACAGTCAGCATTGAGCTATGAAGAAGACCTTCGTGCACAATTTGTAATCGCAGATCCACGTGAACGTGAGCAAATGATTGTTGACCAAATCAAGGAAATTGAGGCAAAACATGGTGTACGTATTGAAATTGATGCTGATTTGCTTAATGAAGTCTTGAACTTGGTTGAATACCCAACTGCCTTTATGGGAAGTTTTGATGCCAAATACCTTGAAGTACCGGAAGAAGTTTTGGTGACTTCAATGAAGGAACACCAACGTTACTTTGTTGTTCGTGATCAAGACGGTAAACTCTTGCCAAACTTCATTTCTGTTCGTAACGGAAACGCAGAGTATTTGGAAAATGTTATCAAAGGAAATGAAAAAGTCTTGGTAGCCCGTTTGGAAGACGGAGAATTCTTCTGGCGTGAAGACCAAAAATTGGTTATTTCTGACCTTGTTGAAAAATTAAACAATGTCACCTTCCATGAGAAGATTGGTTCCCTTCGTGAACACATGATTCGTACGGGTCAAATCGCTGTACTTTTGGCAGAAAAAGCTGGTTTGTCAGTGGATGAAACAGTTGACCTTGCTCGTGCAGCAGCCATTTACAAGTTTGACTTGTTGACAGGTATGGTTGGCGAATTTGACGAGCTCCAAGGTATTATGGGGGAGAAATATGCCCTTCTTTCTGGTGAAACTCCAGCAGTTGCAGCTGCTATTCGTGAACACTACATGCCTACATCAGCCGAAGGAGAACTTCCAGAGAGCAAGGTTGGAGCCATTCTAGCCATTGCAGACAAATTGGATACGATTTTGAGTTTCTTCTCAGTAGGTTTGATTCCATCAGGTTCTAATGACCCTTATGCCCTTCGTCGTGCGACGCAAGGTGTGGTTCGTATCTTGGATGCCTTTGGTTGGCACATTGCTATGGATGAGTTGATTGATAGCCTTTATGCTTTGAAATTTGACAGCTTGACTTATGAAAATAAGACAGAGGTTATGGATTTTATCAAGGCTCGTGTTGATAAGATGATGGGCTCTACTCCAAAAGACGTTAAGGAAGCGGTCCTTGCAAGTTCGAACTTTGTTGTGGCAGATATGCTAGAAGCAGCAAATGCTCTCGTAGAAGCAAGCAAGGAAGAAGACTTCAAACCATCTGTTGAATCACTTTCTCGTGCCTTTAACTTGGCTGAGAAGGCAGAAGGAGTTGCTACAGTTGATTCAGCTCTCTTTGAGAATGAAGAAGAGAAAAACTTGGCAGAAGCAGTCGAATCACTCGTTTTGTCAGGGACTGCCAGTCAGCAATTGAAACAACTCTTTGCTCTTAGCCCAGTCATTGATGCATTCTTTGAGAATACCATGGTTATGGCCGAAGATCAGGCTGTCCGTCAAAATCGTTTGGCTATCTTGTCTTATTTAACTCAAAAAGCAGCTAAACTTGCACGTTTTAACCAAATCAATACCAAATAAAATCTGTTAAATGGATTAAATCTTATCATAAAGGAGAGAAACATGGATCCTAAAAAAATTGATCGTATTAACGAGCTTGCGAAAAAGAAAAAAACAGAAGGCTTGACCCCAGAAGAAAAAGTAGAACAAGCCAAACTACGTGAGGAGTACATAGAAGGTTATCGTCGCACTGTTCGTCACCACATCGAAGGGATCAAAATTGTGGACGAAGAAGGAAACGATGTTACACCAGAGAAACTACGTCAAGTTCAACGTGAAAAAGGATTACATGGTCGTAGTCTCGATGACCCAAATTCATAATAAGTATTCTTTCTTTTAATAAGGATAGATAAAATAATAACCAAAAGACTAGCAGTTTTTGTCTGCTAGTCTTTTTTCGCTAAAAAAGGAACCAAAATGGTTCCTAAAAGTATTAGTTACTTGCGCCAGATGTAGCGTCTGCGCCACCACCGTGGCCTCCAGCATCACCTGCATCAGAAGCTCCAGATGTAGCATCTGCATCGCCGTGACCATGTCCGCCAGCAGGAGCTGCAGCATTTCCACCGACTAGACGTTGACCAGTTGTATTGAGGTACCAGTCAAGCCATGGTTGGAAATTAAAGATGATTTCATTAATTCCGGCATATGAACCATCTGGATAGTACATTGCTTGGTAATTATGGGTATTAATAACGCCTTCTGGTGTTCCTGGCACAATTGTACGGACATATTCTTGGTCCCCATTACGCAATACGCCGACAACCCATTCAACGTTTTTCATTCTAGAATCTGGCAATGTACCGTGTACTGTTCCTAATCTATTTCCTGATTGAGCACGTACACGTTTACCAAACATTGTATCTGGGTCTTGGTGTGCGTTATTAAAGTACAAGAATTGATTATTATCATCTGCAAATGTCAATTCAAATGGCATTGCCTTCAAGAACATATCAATTTGGTTAACTGTCAAGATACCGTGGTCTAATTTAACGTAAGTATCTCCAGAAACAGCTCCAACAAGTTCAGCAGCTTTTTCTACCCATTCAGGATCATCTGGATCAACACCTTGGATGGTAGTTGCAATTGAATTTGTACAATATAAATCTTCTGGCTCAATTGGTTTTGGTTTTTTCAATTTTGAAACGACTCCCACATATTTTACAAAGTTGTCCAAGCATGTTTCAAGGAAATTAACAGTTCCTTCATTTGTGATATTACCATTAACATCAAAGGCTTCTTTAGCTTTACCGAGAAGGAATTCATTTCCGGGAAGAGTGTAGGCATTGACACCTGGAGCGTCAAGAATCTTACGAAGGTGAACTTGGGCACGAGAAGTACCTTGGTCGTAGTAAGAAGCACCCACAATCATAACTGGCTTATTTTCAAATGGATGAACTTCGTATGAAAGCCATTCAAGAACAGATTTTAGGGAAGCTGAGATTGTGTGGTTGTGCTCAGGCGTAGCAATGATAACACCATCAGCACGAGTAATTCTGTTATATAAAAGACGTAATTGGAAACTTTCATCCCATTTTTCGTCCTGGTTAAACATTGGAACTTCGTCAATTTCAAGGACTTCTAATTCAAATTTGAGTTTGAAGTGACGACGGATGAATTCCAAGAGTTTACGGTTATATGATTGATCGTAGTTTGATCCTACAAGTCCAACAAATTTCATTCTTTTTGCTCTCCTATCTTACAAATTTTCCCAGTCAAAGTCTTCGGCATCTTTGCGAAGTAGTGCTTGTGCGTTACGCAATTTTTCTGTGATTTTTACAAAGATACGGAAGTCGTCAAAAGTAGCATCCAGTTTTTTGATAACATCAAGATCTACTAAATCTCCACTTGGGTTGAAGGCTTGAAGAGAATGTGAAAGCAAGAATTCATCTGGAAGGACACTTGCTTTAATTTCTGGGGCATTCAAGATTTGGCGAAGTTGCATTTGAGCACGTGATGAACCAAGTGTACCGTAAGAAGCACCAGTAATCATGATTGGTTTGTTCAAAAGTGGGTAAATACCGTATGACAACCAAGCAAGAGCGCTCATCAAAACAGCTGGGATAGAGTGGTCATACTCAGGAGTACCGATAATAACGCCATCTGCCTCTTCAATTTTAGCAGCAATTTCTAAAATTTCAGCAGGTACTTGCTTGTCAGCTGGTTTATTGAAGACAGGAATGTCTTTAATTTCAACAAGTTCAATTTCAGCTTTTTCAGCAAAGTGTTTTTGCATGTATTGAAGCAATTGGCGGTTTGTAGAACGTTTTGAATTTGTTCCAACAATAGCAATAAGTTTTAACATGAGATTTCCTTTCTCTTTTTACATAATACGATTTTAAAACTCCATTGAAACATCTATTTCTATAGAGTAGGAATTCCTGAAGAACAGCTTAGGTGACCTTCCTTATCGATGAGGATAGCTTCGATGCCCTCTAAACTTTCGACTTGCCAGAGGATAGAAGTCGGTCTTTCTCCAAAAAGACGAGTTGTCCATATTTCACCATCAACGGATTTATCAGAGATGATGGTGAGACTCGCTAGTTCCGTTTCAACAGGATATCCTGTTTGACTGTCAAAAATATGATGATAATCTTTTCCATCGATAGTCAGGTGACGTTCATAAATGCCTGAAGTCACGACAGATTGATTGACAGCAGGGATGGTCATTAAGTGATTTCCCCTCGGATTGGCTGGGTCTTGAATCCCGATTTGCCAAGGCTGATTTCCTCTTGCCTGATTTTTTCCAATAGTCAGGATATTCCCTCCCAGATTTATCAAGGCAGATGTCACTCCCTCTTCTCTAAGAAATTGGGCAACTTTATCCGCACTATAACCCTTGGCTAAACAACCAAGATCAATCTTCATTCCTTTTTGTTTTAAAAACACAGTGGAAGTGGAAGAATCTAACTCGATATAATGAGGATTGATTAAAGGTAGCACCGATTCAATTTCTTGAGGCTGGGCGACCTTGGCATCTGAAAAACCGATACGCCAGGTTTGAATTAAGGGACCAATGCTGATATTGAGATGACTAGAGGGCGCTAGGCTATGCTCTAATCCAAGTGAAATCAATTCAAATAAATCAGGATGAACTTTGACTGGAGTTATTCCAGCTTGATAATTGATTTCCATCAACTCAGACTCTTGGCTATTGGCATTGAAGCGGTATTCAAGCTCTCTGAGTAAATCAAAGGATTTCTGGAGCAAGCTATCGGCTCGCTCATCCACTAATGAAATAGTGATAGTGGTTCCCATTAGGCGTTCAGAATGTGAACTAAGAGGCAAGCTACCAACTCCTTTCTCTTATGAAAAGAAGGATGAAATATAGTAAATTTAACCCCTTACATTTTCTTTCCATGATACTAGCATACCATAAAGTCAGCGTTTTCACAAATAAAATTTGTAAACTTGTCTAGAAATATGCTCAGAAAATATAAAGAGTAATTGTAAGAAAGGCTGATAAAATACAGATTATTTACACTTTTTTACAAAAAAATCGGGAAAATTAGCTAAACTCTTGTAAACGCTAACAGTAAATGTTATACTAGAAGAGTAAATTTAAAATTGAAGGTAGGAATTTTTCTATGAGTAAAATCGTTGTAGTTGGTGCTAACCACGCTGGTACAGCATGTATTAATACTATGTTGGATAATTTTGGTAATGAGAACGAAATCGTTGTATTCGACCAAAACTCTAACATCTCTTTCCTAGGATGTGGAATGGCCCTTTGGATCGGTGAACAAATTGATGGTGCTGAAGGCTTGTTCTATTCTGATAAAGAAAAATTGGAAGCTAAAGGTGCTAAGGTTTACATGAAGTCACCAGTTCTTTCAATCGACTATGATAACAAAGTAGTTACAGCAGAAGTTGAAGGGAAAGAGCACAAAGAATCATACGAGAAATTGATTTTTGCTACGGGTTCTACACCAATCTTGCCACCAATCGAAGGTGTTGAAATTGTTAAAGGAAACCGCGAATTTAAAGCAACTCTTGAAAACGTACAATTCGTGAAATTGTACCAAAATGCTGAAGAAGTTATTAATAAACTTGCTGACAAGAGCCAACACCTCGACCGTATCGCCGTTGTTGGTGGTGGTTACATCGGTGTTGAACTTGCTGAAGCCTTTGAGCGTCTTGGAAAAGAAGTTGTCCTTGTTGATATCGTTGATACTGTTTTGAACGGTTACTATGACAGAGACTTCACACAAATGATGGCGAAGAACTTGGAAGACCACAACATTCGCTTGGCTCTTGGTCAAACTGTTAAAGCAATCGAGGGTGACGGTAAAGTTGAACGCTTGATTACTGATAAAGAAACTTTCGATGTGGATATGGTTATCCTTGCAGTTGGTTTCCGTCCAAATACTGCTCTTGCTGATGGTAAGATTGAACTCTTCCGTAACGGTGCCTTCCTTGTAAACAAGAAACAAGAAACTTCACTTCCTGGTGTATTTGCTGTTGGAGACTGTGCGACTGTTTATGACAACGCTCGTAAAGATACAAGCTACATCGCACTTGCTTCAAACGCAGTTCGTACTGGTATTGTTGGTGCTTACAATGCTTGTGGACATGAATTGGAAGGAATCGGTGTTCAAGGTTCAAACGGTATCTCAATCTACGGTCTTCACATGGTTTCAACTGGTTTGACTCTTGAAAAAGCTAAAGCTGCTGGTTACAACGCAACTGAAACAGGCTTTAACGATCTTCAAAAACCAGAATTCATGAAACATGATAACCATGAAGTTGCCATCAAGATTGTCTTTGACAAAGATAGCCGTGAAATTCTTGGTGCACAAATGGTTTCACACGATTCTGCAATCAGCATGGGAATCCACATGTTCTCACTTGCTATCCAAGAGCATGTGACAATTGATAAATTGGCATTGACAGACCTATTCTTCTTGCCACACTTTAACAAACCATACAACTACATCACAATGGCTGCCCTTACAGCTGAAAAATAAAAATGAATGAGCTATCTGGCCTTAAGTTAAGACCAGATAGTTTTTTAACTATTCTGTACCCATACAATTACGTTTTTTTTATCTTGTGATTCATTCTAATCTAACTTAAAATGAAATGGTAGCTACCAATACAAATGATGAGGATAAAACAAATGACTGAAAATCGTTATGAATTAAATAAAAACTTAGCACAAATGCTTAAAGGTGGCGTTATCATGGACGTTCAGAATCCTGAACAGGCCCGTATTGCAGAAGCTGCTGGTGCGGCAGCTGTGATGGCCTTGGAGAGGATTCCGGCTGATATTCGTGCAGCTGGTGGGGTTTCCCGTATGAGTGATCCAAAGATGATTAAGGAAATCCAAGAAGCGGTTAGCATTCCAGTAATGGCCAAGGTCAGAATCGGGCATTTTGTTGAAGCTCAGATTTTAGAGGCTATTGAGATTGACTATATCGATGAGAGTGAAGTTTTATCTCCAGCAGACGACCGTTTCCATGTGGACAAAAAAGAATTCCAAGTTCCTTTTGTCTGTGGGGCTAAGGACTTGGGTGAAGCCTTGCGTCGTATCGCTGAAGGTGCTTCTATGATTCGTACAAAAGGAGAACCAGGGACAGGAGACATTGTTCAAGCTGTTCGTCATATGCGTATGATGAATCAGGAAATTCGCCGCATTCAAAACCTACGTGAGGACGAACTTTATGTTGCCGCCAAGGACTTACAAGTCCCTGTAGAATTGGTTCAATACGTCCATGAACATGGGAAATTGCCAGTTGTAAATTTCGCTGCTGGAGGTGTTGCAACGCCAGCAGATGCTGCGCTGATGATGCAATTAGGGGCAGAGGGTGTCTTTGTCGGTTCAGGTATTTTCAAGTCAGGAGATCCTGTTAAACGAGCGAGTGCTATTGTCAAAGCGGTGACTAATTTCCGAAATCCTCAAATCTTGGCTCAAATCTCTGAAGATTTAGGAGAAGCCATGGTTGGTATCAATGAAAATGAGATCCAAATCCTCATGGCTGAGCGAGGAAAATAGATGAAAATCGGAATATTGGCCTTGCAAGGGGCCTTTGCAGAACATGCAAAAGTGCTAGATCAATTAGGTGTCGAAAGTGTTGAAATCAGAAATTTAGATGATTTTCAGAAACATCAGAGTGATTTGTCGGGATTGATATTACCTGGTGGGGAATCTACAACCATGGGCAAGCTCTTACGTGAGCAGGACATGCTGATTCCCATTCGAGAAGCAATTCTATCTGGCTTGCCAGTATTTGGAACCTGTGCTGGCTTGATTTTGCTAGCTAAGGAAATTGCTTCTCAGGAAGAGAGTCATCTAGGAACCATGGATATGGTGGTCGAGCGCAATGCCTATGGGCGCCAATTAGGAAGTTTCTACACGGAAGCAGAATGTAAGGGAGTCGGTCAGATTCCAATGACTTTTATCCGTGGTCCAATTATCAGCAGTGTTGGAGAAGATGTAGAAATTCTAGCAACAGTTGATAATCAAATCGTTGCAGCCCAAGAAAAAAATATGTTGGTAACTTCTTTTCATCCAGAATTGACTGATGATGTGCGCTTGCACCAGTACTTTATCAATATGTGTAAAGAAAAAAGTTGAGATTGAATTTCTCAACTTTTTTACATGTAATAAACAATGGCAATGTATTGGAGTGCGGACGCAGCAAGGATAAAGAGATGCCAAATCATGTGGAAATAAGGTTTTTTCTTGGCGTAAAATCCAGCTCCAACTGTATAAGAGAGTCCGCCAGTTACCATGAGACTCCAGAAAATTGGTGTCGTTTGACTAATAATGGCAGGAATGATAGCTAGAACCAACCAGCCCATAATCAGGTAAAGAGCAAGGCTAAATTTCTCATTGACTTTTTTAGCAAAGATTTTATAGAGAATACCAAAGATGGTTGTTCCCCACTGGACGGCAATAATCAGATAGCCAAACCAGTTATTCATTAAGGTTAAGACGACGGGCGTGTATGAGCCAGCAATGGCAACATAAATCATAGAATGGTCGATGATTCGCAAGACATATTTGTGGGTTGAACCATAGGCCATAGAGTGGTAAATGGTGGATGAGAGGAACATGAGAAAGAGACTAATAACAAAAATGGAAACGCCGATAGATGATAAAAATCCGTGTGTCTCATAACTATAGGTTGATGAAATAGGCAGTAAGATGAGCATGATAACTGCACCTACGGCATGGGTCACGCTATTAGCAATCTCCTCTCCAAAACTAAGTTGTTTGCTGAGTTTAAGACTAGTGTTCATTGGATTACCTCCTCTTGAGTATGATGGATTAAGGCTAGGGTTTGATGATAGAGTTTAACGGTTTGGCAGCTGGTTTGGATAATGGGGTTAGCTGGGTCAATTCCTTGGTTCATGTAGTCCACAAAAGCATCGTAGAGTTGGTCTGAACTTGCTTGAGTTTGGAGAGTATTAAGTGTCTGAGCTATTTCTTGAATAGAAAATACAGACTTGAGGGTTGTGATAGCAATCAAACGGGCAATCTGTTGGCGTTGGTATTTTTTCTTGTCAGGCTTTGTCAGGTAACCATGTTTGACATAATTGTTGACCATAGATGCTGTCAGGCCCTTGTCTTTATCAGGAGAGATAGGGGCGCAGACCTGATTGACATAGAGTAAAACCTGGTCCAGATAGAGGTCAATGTTTGGAATTTCTGCCCATTTGGGGTAGGAAAAGGTAGTTTTCATTTTCAACTCCTTTTTATCTAGTTTTAATAACTAGATTATAAAACAATAAAAACAGAAAGTCAAATTTTAACTGCTTGTAGAAAGACTTAAATTATGCTATGATGGGAGAAACTAGTCAGAAATGAGGAGAAAAGATGGAAATTCGTTTAGCTTTTCCAAATGAAGTAGATACCATCATGCAGGTGATGGAGGATGCTAAAAAATGTTTAGCAGATGCTGGTAGTGACCAGTGGCAAAATGGTTATCCAAATGCTGATATTATTATTGAGGATATTATCTCAGGTCAAGCCTATGTAGCCTTGGAAGAGGGAGAATTACTAGCTTATGCAGCTGTGACCAAGAGTCCAGAGGCAGCCTATGAAGCCATTTATGAAGGAAACTGGCAAGCTGGGGAGTCAGAGTACCTAGTCTTTCACCGTATTGCTGTGGCAGCAGATGTACAGGGACAGGGCGTTGCTCAAACCTTCTTAGAGGGCTTGATTGAAGGTTTTGACTATCTAGATTTTCGCTCAGATACGCATGTTGCAAACAAGGTCATGCAGCATATTTTTGAAAAACTTGGTTTTAAACAGGTTGGTAAAGTGCCTGTTGATGGCGAACGCTTGGCCTATCAAAAATTAAAGAAATAATGCAAAAGATGTACGTAAAAATGCTCTACTTTTCGCCAATAGGAACCTTGTCTTTGGTTGCCGACGAGCAATATCTGTATGGCATTTGGGTGCAGGAGCAGAAGCATTTTGAGAGAGGACTAGGAGATGAGACGATAGAAGCAGTTGTTAGTCATCCAATTTTAGATCCAGTTATTGCTTGCTTAGATGATTACTTTAAAGGCAAGTCTCAGGATTTATCCGACTTGCCCTTGGCTCCAATCGGAACGGATTTTGAAAAGCGAGTTTGGTCCTATCTACAGGGAATTCCTTATGGTCAGACAGTGACCTATGGACAAATAGCCCAAGAGCTACAAGTGGATTCTGCTCAAGCAATTGGTGGGGCAGTGGGACGCAATCCTTGGTCTATCCTAGTACCTTGTCATCGGGTGCTGGGAGCTGGCAAGCGTCTGACAGGTTATGCTGCAGGAGTGGAAAAGAAAGCTTGGCTCTTGGAGCATGAAGGCGCAGATTTTAAAGATATAAAATAGAAAGTGAAAGACATGTTAGAATTTATCGAATATCCAAAATGTTCAACTTGTAAAAAAGCAAAACAAGAATTAAACCAACTCGGTGTGGACTATAAAGCCATCCATATCGTTGAAGAAACACCTAGCCAAGAAGTCATTTTAAACTGGCTAGAAACCTCGGGTTTTGAGTTGAAGCAATTTTTCAACACCAGTGGGATCAAATACCGTGAATTGGGGCTGAAAGATAAGGTAGGAAGTCTGTCAAACCAAGAAGCAGCTGAGTTGCTAGCAAGCGACGGTATGTTGTTAAAACGCCCCATTTTAGTAGAAAATGGAACTGTTAAGCAAATCGGTTATCGAAAAGCTTATGAAGAATTGGGATTGAAATAGTTTTTATCTATCTCTTTGATAGATAAAATATATAACCTCCCTGTTTCAAAGTATGATAAACTAGTAGGTAGACAAAGTCTGTACCTGACCGTAGCAAATAATTTCATTGACGGCAAAAGTATGGTAGAATGAATCATTATCAGGAGAGGATGTTTTTATGAATGTTACAACGATTTTAGCATCAGATTGGTACCAAAACTTGATGCAATTGATTCCGGATGGCAAGCTTTTTAGCTTGCGTTCGGTCTTTGATGGAATCCCGAGAATTGTCCAACAACTTCCAATAACGATTATGTTGACCATTGGTGGTGCTCTTTTTGGCTTGGTTTTGGCGCTTCTTTTTGCCATTGTGAAGATCAATCGTGTCAAAATTTTATACCCCTTGCAGGCCTTCTTTGTTAGCTTCTTAAAAGGGACACCGATTTTGGTGCAACTCATGTTGACCTACTACGGAATTCCTTTGGCTTTGAAAGCTCTCAATCAGCAATGGGGAACTGGTTTCAATATCAATGCGATTCCAGCCGCTGCTTTTGCAATTGTCGCCTTTGCCTTTAATGAAGCAGCTTATGCTAGTGAAACCATTCGTGCAGCCATTCTCTCAGTCAATCCTGGTGAGATTGAGGCGGCACGCAGTCTGGGGATGACCCGAGCGCAAGTTTATCGTCGCGTGATTATTCCAAATGCGGCCGTTGTGGCGACTCCAACCTTAATCAATTCCCTAATCGGCTTGACCAAAGGAACTTCTCTAGCCTTTAGTGCGGGTGTTGTGGAAGTCTTTGCCCAAGCTCAGATTTTGGGTGGAGCTGATTACCGCTACTTTGAACGCTTTATCTCCGTTGCCCTTGTTTATTGGGTAGTCAATATCGGAATTGAAAGCCTTGGTCGTTTCATCGAGAGAAAAATGGCTATTTCTGCACCCGATACAGTGCAAACAGATGTGAAAGGAGACCTTCGTTAATGATTAAGATTTCGAATTTAAGCAAATCCTTTTCAGGACAGACTGTCTTGGATCATCTGAACTTGGATATTCAAAAAGGGGAAGTTGTAGCCTTGATTGGTTCTTCAGGAGCTGGAAAATCAACCTTCCTTCGTAGTCTCAATTATCTTGAAACACCTGACAGTGGCTCTATTCAGATTGATGATTTCTCAGTTGATTTTTCTAAAATCACTCAAGAAGAAATCCTTGCCCTACGCCGTAAGTTGTCTATGGTTTTCCAACAGTTTAATTTGTTTGAACGCCGAACAGCACTTGATAATGTGAAAGAAGGCTTGGTTGTTGTCAAGAAATTATCCGACCAAGAAGCAACCAAGATTGCCAAGGAAGAGTTGGCTAAGGTTGGGCTTTCAGACCGTGAAAACCATTATCCTCGCCATTTATCAGGTGGACAGAAGCAACGGGTTGCCCTAGCGCGTGCACTTGCGATGAAACCAGATGTCTTGCTCTTAGACGAACCAACTTCAGCCCTTGATCCAGAATTGGTCGGCGAAGTAGAAAAGTCTATTGCAGATGCTGCTAAGTCAGGTCAAACCATGATTTTGGTTAGTCATGACATGTCCTTTGTAGCTCAAGTTGCGGATAAGATTCTCTTCCTAGATAAGGGGAAAATCATTGAGTCTGGAACACCGGATGAGATTATCCACCATCCTAAAGAAGAGCGAACAAAAGAATTCTTCGCTAGTTACAAACGGACTTATATTTGATATAATAGATAAAGAAAAACTCAGTTAGCTGGACTAGCTGAGTTTACTCTTTAAAAAAGATAGAAATGAGAGAAATCATGCTACTGCAACTATTTTCTTTATATTTCGAGAGTTTGATCTTGACCACCATCCTCGTCCTGATTTTTTTAGGGATTTGGATTGGACTGAGAGCCATGTCGGGAGTTGATAAGACAGCCAAGGCTCGCCAAGCCCATCTCTATGATATGATTATGATTGGTGTTTTGGTTGTTCCAGTATTATCCTTTGCGGTTATGAGTTTAATTCTTGTTTTCAAGGCATAATCCTTGCGTGATTGACAAGAAAGAGTTAGAATAAAGATAGTTACAACAAGAAAGAAGGAAACTATATGTACGATACTATTATTATCGGTGCTGGACCTGCAGGTATGACTGCAGCCTTGTATGCTGCTCGAAGCAATCTGAAAGTAGCCTTGATTGAAGGTGGTCTGCCAGGTGGTCAGATGAATAATACATCTGATATTGAAAATTACCCTGGATACGCTAATATTAGTGGGCCAGAATTGGCAGAAAAGATGTTTGAACCGCTTGAAAATCTTGGTGTTGAGCACATTTATGGTTATGTTGAAAATGTCGAAGACCATGGTGATTTTAAGAAAGTGATGACTGATGACCAAACATATGAAACTCGTACCGTTATCGTAGCGACTGGCTCTAAACACCGTCCTTTGGGAGTACCTGGAGAAGAAGAACTGAACAGTCGTGGTGTTTCTTACTGTGCCGTGTGTGATGGTGCTTTCTTCCGTGACCAAGATTTGTTGGTAGTTGGTGGCGGAGATTCAGCTGTCGAAGAAGCCCTCTTCTTGACTCGTTTTGCTAAGACTGTTACCATTGTTCACCGTCGTGACCAACTTCGTGCCCAAAAGGTTTTACAAGACCGCGCCTTTGCGAATGAGAAAATCAGCTTTATCTGGGATTCTGTAGTGAAGGAAATCAAGGGTGAAAACCGAGTAGAATCTGTCGTATTTGAAAATGTGAAAACAGGTCAAGTGACAGAGCAAGCCTTCGGTGGCGTCTTTATCTATGTTGGTTTGGACCCTCTTAGTGATTTTGTTAAAGAATTGAATATCCAAGATCAGGCAGGCTGGATTGTGACAGACAATCACATGAAAACTGCAGTTGACGGTATCTTTGCAGTTGGAGATGTTCGCTTGAAAGACCTTCGACAAGTAACAACAGCAGTTGGAGATGGAGCTATCGCTGGTCAAGAAGCTTACAAGTTTATCACCGAACATAGTTAATCATAAAAAAGTTTCCAATCAGATGACTGGAAACTTTTTTATAGTCTATTTCGGAAAACTTCGTACATGAGAATGGCTGCAGCAACACTGGCATTAAGGCTTTGAACATGTCCATTCATAGGAATGGTAATCATTTCATCTACCTGTTTTTTGATGTTGCTAGAGATGCCTTTTCCTTCATTTCCGATAATGAGGGCAATTTTCCCTTTTGTATTCCACTTGTGGCAAGGAGTCCCGTTCATATCTGTTCCAAAGGTCCAGAATCCTTCATCCTTGAGTTTGTCTAGAGTTTGACTCAGATTGGTTACTCGGGCAATTGGAACGTGTTCAATAGCACCTGTTGCTGTTTTGGCAACGACAGGAGTAACTCCGACAGCACGGTGCTTGGGAATGATGACTCCGGAAACATTGGTTGCATCAGCGGTTCTTAAGATGGAGCCTAAGTTGTGAGGGTCAGTTAGGCCATCCAGAATTAACAGAAGTGGATTTTCTTCTTGACGTGTTTTTGAAAGGATGTGATCTAACTCGCTATAGGCAAATTCAGACACTCGTAGAACAAAACCTTGGTGAACAGCACCTTCAGTCATCTCAGAGAGGGATTTTTTTGAAGTCCAAGAAATAGATACCTTCTTTTCTGTAGCCAGTTCCTTGACTTTCTCAAGATTCTTACCTCGGAGATCTTCTTGGAGGTAGAGTTTATTGCCAGTGTTTGCAAGGAGGGCTTCGGTAACGGCGTGGACGCCATAGACAATATCATTTGTTTTCATGCCTCTATTATAACACAAAACCCCGTCTTGCAACGGGATTTTCTTTATTCTAGAATTAGTAAACCATCTTTAACTGCAAATGGGTCTTTTTCATTGATACGATCGTAAAACATGATACCGTTAATGTGGTCAATTTCATGCTGAACAACGATGGAGTTGTAGCCTTTGAGTTTGATACGGTGTTTTTCTCCATCCTTGTCAAAGTAGTCAACCGTAACGCGGGCATGGCGAACTACATAGCCAGGTACGTTGCGGTCAACAGACAGGCAACCTTCTCCTTCACCAAGAGCAGCGTCTTGAACAGAGTGAGAGACGATTTTTGGATTGTACATAATAGCTTGCAAGTCGTAAGCTTCCTGTGGAGTTTCGCCTTCTTCGACAATGTTTGGCACCAAAACAGCGATAATACGTTTTGATATATCTAATTGAGGGGCAGCAAGTCCAACCCCACCGCGTAGTCCCATTTTTTCAGCCATGACAGGATCTTGGGAATGTTTGAGGAATTGCATCATCTTTTCGCCAAGGATGATTTCCTGATCAGACAAGGGGAAAGTGACTTCCTCAGCAACCGCGCGTAGAGTAGGATTCCCTTCGCGGATAATATCGTTCATATCAATTAAGTGAGCAGCTTTTGTAATACGTTCTATAGCAGACATTTTCTCTCCTTTCATTACCTCTACATGATATCACAAAATGACAAGGATTGAAAGCATTACGGCATCGAGCTTTTATAGAAAATGCCTACTAGGTTCGATTCAATTGTGAAAGAATTACTTATCTGTGATATAATAAAAAGAAAAGGCTTGCATTAGAAAGTGGGGAGAATGAAGATGCAAAGAAGACAAGATAGACATAAACGTGGACCAGTTTTTCGTTTTATGAGGGGTTTTGTAAACTTTTTTAGGAGTTACCGCAAGTGGAGTAATAAGGGATTTGTGGCGATACTCTTGCTAGCTGTTGCTTTATCAATGGGTTTGGTCTTGTTGTTTGAAAGCTTCCAAGGAATCCCCTTGACCAGTCAAAAAAAGGATACCATTTCTCAAGAAGCAAATAAGACGAACCAAAATGCTAAAGATCAGGACGAGGAGAAAACTGCTAGAATTATGGCCAACGGGGACCTCCTCTATCACATTCCCATCTATCGTTCTGCTTTAAAAGAAGATGGGACCTATGATTTCCATGAAAATTTTGAATATGTAAAACCATGGCTCAAACAAGCAGACTTGATTTTAGGTGATTTTGAAGGTACTGTGAATAAGGACCACTATTTGGCTGGTTATCCGCTATTTAATGCACCTGGAGAAGTCATGGATGCCATCAAGGATGCCGGTTATCAAGTGCTAGACTTGGCGCATAACCATATCCTAGATTCACAAATAGAAGGTGTGGTTTCAACAGCAGATGCTATTGAAAAGGCAGGAATGACACCTATTGGAGTGTATACGCATGAGTCACGTGATCAAGCTCCACTGGTTATTAAGGAAGTGAACGGTATCAAGGTTGCACTTTTGGCCTATTCTTATGGTTTTAATGGAATTGAGCAAAGTATTTCTCAAGAAGACTATACCCGCTATCTTTCAGACCTAAATGAAGACAAGATGAAGGCTGAAATTGAACGGGCAGAGAAGGAAGCGGATATCACCATTATCATGCCTCAGATGGGTGTGGAGTATCGCTTGGAACCAACTGAAGAACAAAAGGCTCTTTATCACAAGATGATTGATTGGGGAGCTGATATTATCTTTGGAGGGCACCCTCACGTAGTTGAACCATCTGAAACGGTTGAAAAAGATGGGGACAAGAAACTCATTATCTATTCAATGGGGAACTTCATTTCCAATCAACGAATTGAAACCATGCAAGATGAAGAGAATGCTAAGTGGACAGAGCGTGGCGTGCTCATGGATGTGACTGTTAAGAAAAAAGCCGGTAAGACGACAATCGAAACTGCCAAAGCGCATCCTTCTTGGGTAAACCGTACACCAAAAGGAACCTATTCTCCAGAAGGTTATCCACTATTCCTATACCAAACTTATATCTTAGAAGATTTTATCGAGGGTGGTAGTCATCGTGACCAGTTAGATGAAGCGACTAAGGAACGAATTGATACAGCCTACAAAGAAATGAACGAACATGTGGGATTGAAGTGGGACTAGCTTGAATCCAGAGGAAAGTAAATGACGATTAAGGTAATTGCAACAGATATGGATGGGACCTTGCTGGATGCTAGAGGCCAGCTTGATCTCCCACGTTTGGAAAAGATTTTAGATCAGTTGGATCAAAGGGGTATTCGTTTTGTCATTGCGACTGGGAATGAAATTCACCGCATGAGGCAACTACTGGAGCACTTGGTCGATCGGGTGGTTCTGGTTGTTGCAAACGGTGCTCGTATTTTTGAAAACAATGAACTGATTCAGGCTCAGACTTGGGATGATGCCATTGTCGATAAGGCTTTGGCTCATTTTAAGGGTCGAGCGTGTCAGGATCAGTTTGTTGTAACGTCTATGAAGGGTGGTTTCGTCAAAGAAGGTACGATTTTTACAGACCTTGAAAGTTTTATGACTCCAGAAATGATTGAAAAATTCTACCAACGGATGCAATTTGTGGACGAATTAACCTCTGACCTCTTTGGTGGTGTGCTCAAGATGAGTATGGTTGTTGGTGAGGAACGTTTGAGTTCGGTCTTGGAAGAAATCAATGACCTCTTTGATGGCCGTGTTCGTGCTGTATCGAGTGGCTATGGTTGCATTGATATCCTTCAAGCTGGAATTCATAAAGCATGGGGCTTGGAAGAATTACTCAAGCGCTGGGACTTGACCTCCCAACAAATCATGGCTTTTGGTGACAGTGAAAATGATGTTGAAATGCTTGAAATGGCTGGAATTGCCTATGCGATGGAAAATGCTGATGATAAAGCCAAAGCTGTGGCTACTGCTCTAGCGCCAGCCAATAGCCAAGGAGGAGTTTATCAAATCTTGGAAAACTGGTTAGAAAAAGGAGAATGAAGTGGCAGTACAGTTATTAGAAAATTGGTTACTAAAGGAACAAGAAAAAATCCAAACCAAGTATCGTCACTTAAATCAGGTTTCTGTTGTAGAGCCAGACATTCTTTTTATTGGGGATTCCATTGTCGAATATTATCCTCTGCAGGAACTATTTGGGACTGCAAAGACGATTGTCAATCGAGGCATTCGAGGTTATCAGACAGGGCTGTTATTAGAGAATCTGGATGCGCATCTGTACGGTGGGGCGGTAGATAAAATTGTCCTTTTAATTGGGACGAACGATATCGGAAAAGATGTGCCTGTGAATGAGGCTCTCAATAATCTCGAATCTATCATACAATCCATTGCTCGCGATTATCCACTGACAGAGATAAAATTGCTTTCCATTTTGCCAGTCAATGAGGGCGAGGAGTACAAGCAGACAGTCTATATCCGCACGAATGAAAAAATTCAGAAATGGAATCAAGCCTATAAAGAACTTTCCTCTGCCTATATGCAGGTAGAATTTGCGCCAGTTTTTGATAGTTTGACAGACCAGGCAGGCCAACTCAAAAAAGATTATACAACTGATGGGTTGCACCTTAGTGTTCCCGGTTATCAGGTTTTGACAAAATCTTTGAAAGACTATCTTTTGTAGTTAATTGCTTTCCTTTTTGCATTTTTGAGTTAGATAAGGTATAATGGTTTTATTGTCTTTTGGGGTCGTTACGGATTCGACAGGCATTATGAGGCATATTTTGCGACTCGTGTGGCGACGTAAACGCTCAGTTAAATATAACTGCAAAAAATAACACTTCTTACGCTCTAGCTGCCTAAAAACCAGCAGGCGTGACCCGATTTGGATTGCTCGTGTTCAATGACAGGTCTTATTATTAGCGAGATACGATCAAGCCTTGTCTAGCGGCTTGATAAGAGATTGATAGACTCGCGGTTTCTAGGCTTGAGTTATGTGTCGAGGGACTGTTAAACGAATACATAACCTATGGTTGTAGACAAATATGTTAGCAGATGTTTGGACGTGGGTTCGACTCCCACCGGCTCCATTATTCCTTTGCATTCTTTTGCATTCCTTGGTAAAACGTTGTTAAATCAACGTTTTTTGTTTTTGCCTTTGGTATTCCTTGGTATTCTTTTGCGAAAAAAGGATACAACAAAGGATACAACATTTTTGTCGTATCCTAGAAATCTATGTACTTCGCAAAGCGTTCTCCGATGTCGTCTTTTGCTTGCTTTGTTATGTGTGTATAAACGTTCATGGTCGTTTTCAAGTCTGAATGTCCTAACCGATGTTGGACTTGCTTCAAAGTCATACCAGCGTCAAAACAAAGGCTGGCATGTGTATGTCTGAAGCCGTGGATTTTAATCGGACGCAGGTCGCTACCTTCCACAATTTTGATAAGCCACTTTCTGGGCAAGGTGCTTGGAATCGGCTTTTTAAATTCATTTTCAAAAATATATTTAGTATTTGGATTCTGCTTTTTCCATTTTTTTAAAATGCTTTTTGTCTTTTTGTCCAAGCTAATTAGTCGATTACTACTGACCGTTTTGGTGTTGCCTATCTCTTCGCCTGCAAAACCTCTTGTAATGGCCTTATTTATGTCCAGAGTATTATCTGTCCAGTCTTTCCATTCAAGGGCTAAAATCTCCCCTTTTCGTGCCCCTGTAAAGGCCAGAAGACGGAATAGAGTTATCTTCTCTAGATCCTTTGTCTTACTGACAAGTTTTAAGAATTTTTGAAGTTCATCTTTGTTGTAAAAGTCGCTCTTGTTATCTGATTTCTTTCTTGTTGATGTAATTACACTATCAACTGGATTTGTATCAATATATCCATGCCTGATTGCGTATTTGAAAACATTATTCATCAACCCTTTTAACTTACGACCATAGACTAATTTTCTAGACCATTCATTGGCCTGCTCTTGCATTTGAAGAGGAGTGATACTAGCTATTTTCCTATTGCCCAAAACTGGATAGATGTGATTCTTGAAATTCCTAGAAGTCTTGATGTAGGTACTTTCTTGTACTGTTTCAGAATAATCTTTAAGCCATTTTTTAGCAATCTCTTCAACCGTGATTTCTTTCCTGCTCTGTTCTCCATTCTCTATATCTTCTTGAAGTTGGAGTAGTGCTGCCCTTGCTTTTGCTTTTGTAGCAAACCCTTTTTTTCGAGCGTACTTACTTTTTCCATTTTCTTTTCCAACATAGACTATGAAACCATAAGCCGTCTCTCCGTTTTTCTTTTTATAAGACTTTATTTCCATTGATTTTTACCTCATTTCTTGATAAAATGGGTATAGTAAAAAGGGCTTTTTAATGCCGTTTACTATACATGGATATCCTCACACTCAAAGTTTGGCGATGGCGAGTGTGGGGATTTTTTTGCTATTTTATGTTGAATATTTTCATTTTACCCTTATGCTCACTAGCTATTTGAGTTTTATCTTTATCAGATACATAGACGAGTAGTTCAGGAATGTCTTTTTGTGCATCAATTTTATAACCTTTTTCTTCGGCCCATTTTTCAAAAAGAGTGTTTTTAGCCTTCAGAAATTCATTTGTGATATAAATTTTTCGACTAATACTTTCATATTTCCAACCTTCCCCAAGTCTTACAGAAACAAATTTATCATCTCCGCCTGGGATAAAATCAACTTTTTTTTCGTTGTCAAAAATTTGAGCATTATCCTTAAAGTATAACGCGAAATCTTCGCCTAACTCTTTAGTCATTTTAAATTTCTGTTCAACTGCTGCTGATGATGTTTTTTCAGCTTTGGTTGCAGTATTTTTAGATGGGTTCTTTGAAATACTATTTATCGCACCAATAGCCAAGAAAGCAATCAGCACCCAAAACCATACTCTTTTATAAATTGGCTTAGAATTTTTTCTTTTGTTCATGTTTTTTCTCCTTTTAATTTTCTATTGGCATGAAGTTTCCGACTATTTTTCCAATAATTCTCGGATCTTCTTCATATGGTGCGAATTTATCTTTATATTTGTTATTGATAGAGACTAGTCTAAGACCGTCTTTTTCTCTATAAACTTTTTTAATGTAAGTTTGGCCATCCCACTCAACTGCATAAACAGCACCATCATAGTCAAATCCTGTTTCTTTGATAAGAACGACCTCTCCATTCATGTACTTAGGTTCCATTGAGTCTCCAAAAACCCAAGAAGCAAAATCGTGGTCTAGGTCTTTGTCGTAAAAAACAGTGTCATAGTTCCCATCGTTGAAGTATGAAAAGCCAGTACCAGCTGAAAGTTTTTCATATACATTGTATTCAAAAAGCTTTTCCTCAATCATAATCACTTTATTATTCTGTTCTTTTAATTGTTCATTAGCATAGTTCAGAACTTTTTGTTTTCTTGGAGTTGACAACTTTACAACTTTTTCAGTTACTTTTTGAACGAGAGGGGAAGTAGGGATTTTTACTTCTTTTACTTCTTGAGTTTTATCTTCTATCAAGTCCGATTTATTAACACCGAAATAGTCCGCAAGTAATTCGATTTTTCCTATCCGAGGATAAGTTATACCCTTTAACCAATCTCTTACAGTAGTGTATTTTAATCCTAAATCAGAACAAAGTTTATTTCTATCAACGCCTCTGCTGGTCATTAACTTTTCCAAGTTCGCAGAGAAAATTTCTTTACTTTTATTATTGCTCATTTGTATTACTCCTTTATATAGTATATATTACGGCAAAAACGCAAAAAAGTAAAGAAAAAAATAAAAAAAATACGATAAAAACGCAAAAAACACTTGACATTGCGGTTTAACCGCATTATAATAGAGTCATAGTTGAGTCACTCAATTATAAAAAAAGATAGAAAGGATTGTAAAATGCAGAAAATGACTCTTAAAACATTGAGAACTCTAAAAAATTGGAGACAAGCGGATGCAGCTGAGGCTATTGATGTCTCTGTTGATACTTGGGGAAATTGGGAGCGAGGGAAAACAGAACCTACTGTAACCCAAGCTTATCAAATCGCTACTACTTTTGGTGTGTCTATTGATGACATTATTTTTTTACACGATATTGCGGTTTAACCGCAATAAGAAAGGAGCACTATGAACGAACTAGTATGGTTTTATTTCACTATCATTATCAACATAGTCATCGGTTTTGCCACATACTACGCTAGCAAAAGAGATAGAAAAAAGCGTATCAACGGGTTTAAAAAAATACAAGATGATGAGCTTGAAAGAATTAGAAATAAATTTAATTTATGATTTTTTAGAAGTCTTCTGAATAAATCTTTTCTTTAAGTTTTGTTTGTTATTGCTTGCTTTATTAGCTATTTTTAAAGCTCTGTCGAAATCAACCTCGCCTGTCAAAACTTTGTAGGTAAGGTCATTCACCTTCATAGACTTATCAGTTTCAGTATCAAGCT